>JAYTGZ010000184.1:0-1611 GCA_043733025.1 Pseudomonadota bacterium
CGTGCGGCAGTCGCTCATTCGCGCGCGATCACGTTCAAGCATTTCAAAATAAGCCATTAAGTGATGACCGAAGGTGACGGGCTGAGCGACTTGCAAGTGGGTAAAACCCGGCATCAGGGTCGAAACATGAATCTCGGCGAGGCCGACGATCGAAGCTTGTAGTTTATTTATCGCGGCCATGATCCGGTCAATCGCGTCGCGCAGAAAGAGGCGAATATCGGTTGCGACTTGGTCGTTACGCGAGCGCCCAGTGTGCAGGCGCTTGCCGGCGTCGCCGACCAATTCCGTCAGCCGCTTTTCGATGTTGAGGTGAACATCTTCCTGATCGATGGACCAGACGAACTTACCGGCGCGAATATCCACTATGATTTCCGCCAAGCCGCGTTCAATGGCGGCCAGGTCCGCCGCGCTGATAATGGTTTGCTTCGCCAACATGCGAGCATGGGCCAGCGACCCTTGAATGTCGAATTCCGCCAGTCGCTGATCGAATTCCACCGACGCCGTGTAGCGTTTGACCAATTCCGCAACAGGTTGCGAAAAGCGGCCGGACCAGGCTTTTGCGAAATCGTCTTGTTGACCGGACATGGAAAAAGCTGCTTACAATAAAAGGATGGCAAGTATAAATCAAAACACGCCACCGCCCGCGCTGCCCGATTTTTGCAACCTTGGCGTGATGCTGCGGGTGATACTGATCGTCAACGGGCTGGGTGTTCTGACCGGGATGGCGCGCGAACCGCGCTGGCCGGGGTTCTTGCAGGAGTTTTTGCCGCTCTCCGTTTTTATCCAGCCGGCGCTTCTGACCAGCCTGTTGTTGTTGTGCGGGCTGCGGCGCTTGTTTGTCGGCCAACCCTATCGTGATTTCGTGATCGCCGTGTTTATTCTTGAGGCAGGAATCGGCATCGTGTTGTATTTCGGCTTACGTGCGTTGTTTCCGGGGGGCGATGTCCTTTCCCTGCCGGCGGTATTGATTTTCACACTGGTCTCCAGCGCAATTGTTCTGTTTTACCTAAATTTGCGCAGCCGCGCGTTGTCACCGGCCATTACCGAAGCACGGCTTCAAGCGCTGCAGGCGCGCATCCGCCCGCATTTTCTGTTCAATAGTTTGACGGCGGTCTTGAGTTTAATGCGCGCCGATCCGCGCCGTGCCGAGCGCGTGCTGGAGGATCTGGCGGATCTTTTCCGTGTGCTCATGGCGGACAACCGTCAGCTCGTGCCGTTGCAAACCGAATTTGTCCTATGCCGCCAATATCTCGAAATCGAACAACTCCGGCTCGGCGAGCGGCTGCGCGTCGCCTGGCATATCGATAACATGCCGGAAGATGCCTTGGTGCCGCCGCTGATCCTCCAACCGTTGTTGGAAAACGCCGTCTACCACGGCATCGAGCCGGTCGCCGAGCCGGGCGAAATCAACATCAATATTTATCGCCACCGCGATCAAGTCGTTTTCGTTCTACGCAATCCCTTTCGCGGCGATTCCGGGATCCATCATCAAGGCAACAAAATGGCGCTCAACAACATTCGCGAACGCTTGGCGCTGCATTTCGACGTCGAGGCGGAAATGAAAAGCCAAATTCTCAGCGCCAGCTATCAAGTGACGATCACCATTCCCTA
>JAYTGZ010000185.1:0-4385 GCA_043733025.1 Pseudomonadota bacterium
TTCCGCCATGCTCCGAGCACCTTACATGTTCTAGTAATCCTGGCACGAAGCCTGTGCGCGATTCGCGCAATCTGCGTTAATTTGGTGCGTTGCAGCAACGACTTTCTGGCTCGGTAACCGCCGACCGCCGAGGCAGGCTAACCCATCTGGGTCAAGCCAGCGCAATGGCACAAAAGTTGCTAGATGATTTATACATATTGTTAGTCGCGACAAAAATACATGCTTTGTGTGATGGTGGCCGATGAATCGAATGAGTACGCTGAATTACTGCGCGAGGGGTTACAGGCAGCCGGCCACACCGTCGTCGCCGGCTTGTTGCTAGAGCCGGCATTGCTCTTTGTTGCGCGCCGCTTTTAATACGAATAAGTCCACTATTTAATCCTAACAGCACAGGAACAATCATGATGCAAAAAAAATGCTTGCGTGCAGTATCGCTGGGGCTGACCTTCGGGTTAAGCCTAATGTCCATAGGCACAGCGTTCGCCGCCGACGGGATGAAAGAAGCCGAAACGCTGGTTGAAGCCATCACCGGCGGAAAGCTGTTGCTGAATCTTCGTCCGCGTTACGAATATGTCGATCAAGCGACCAAACCCGAGAACGCCGACGCCTTTACTTTGCGCACACTGCTGGGTTGGGAAACCAAACCGTACAAGGGGTTTGGCGTGACCGTGCAGGCCATCAACGTCGCCCATATCAACGACGACTTCAACGACGATGCGGCGAAGGCGACAACCTCGAAGTATCCATTGGTGGCTGATCCAGACGATACGGATTTCAATCAAGTCTATTTAGACTTCACCGGGCTGAAGAACACGCGCTTTAGGCTGGGAAAACAATCGATCAAGCTAGACAACGTGCGGTTCATCGGCAATGTCGAATTCCGTCAGGTGATGCAAGTCTTCAATGGCATCACCGTCGAGAACAAGAGCCTACCCAACACGGAGATCTACGTGGCGCATCTGGCGCGGGTTAAGGGCATATTCGCGCTGCAACGTGAATTGAAGCTCGAGATCCTGCATGGGGCGTATAAGTTTACGCCGAACGATGCATTGATCGGCTACGCCTATTTTCAGGATGATCCGAAGCTCGCCGGAGTTGCGGCGAACGTCAAGGATCTGTCGAATCGCATCATCGGTATCCGCGCCGACGGCGCCCATCCCTTCGGTGAAAAGTTCAAGCTTCTCTACACAGCCGAATACGCGAAACAAGATGACTACGCGGACGGCGATGCCAAGATCGACGCCGATTACCTACGCGTAGGTATCGGGCCGAAGTGGGGCGATTGGTTCGTCCGCGCCGATTATGAAAGGCTTAGCAGCAATAACGGCGACTATGCCTTTCAGACACCGCTTGGGACCAATCACTTGTTTCAAGGCTGGGCCGATCAGTTTTTGACTAAACCGCGCCAGGGCATCAAGGACGCCTATGTCAGTGGGGGTGGCAAGATCGGCAAAGCTTCGCTATACGCCGAATACCATCGCTTCAAGTCCGATACGGGCGGAATCAATTTCGGCGACGAACTCGACTTCAGTGTCGCGTACCCATTCACCAAACAGTTGAGCGGCAAGATCGAATACGCGGAATTTCGCGAAAAAGATGTCTTGGCAGGGGCGGCACGTAAGCCCGATTTGACTAAGATTTGGGTTACATTGCTTTTCAACTTTTAGCCGCGGTCTGCTAGCGAACAACCCAGAGATACAACAGCAAGATGTTGATCACCACGGACACGGCCGCGACGACGCGCCACAGCATGACGGGGTCCCGTTCCCCCAGTGGCATAGGGGTGGGCGCCGCAAGTGGCCGCGCCGCGCCCCGTTCAATCGCAAGCAGCAACTCGTCGGCGGTCTCGAAGCGGTGCTCGGGGTCCCGCGCCACCGCTTTTAGGATCAGGTTTTCGAACCAGTGGGGAATGTCGGGCCGATAGCGAGTCGGTGGCACGGGCTCGCCGAACTTCGGCCGCTGGAATGGCTCGATCTCGCCGTAGGGATATTTGCGTGTGAGAATGTGATAGAGGGTGACACCGATGGCGTATAGATCCATCTGTGCCGAAGGCTTCGCTCCGGAATATTGCTCCGGCGCGATGAAGCTTGGGGTGCCGGCTTGTTCACGGGCGCGGTCTTGCGGTTCCTGGCCAGAGATGGCGACGCCAAGATCGAGGATGCGCAGCTCGTCGTCGCTACCCAGATGAATATTCGCAGGCTTGATGTCGCGATGCAGGATAGCGCGGCGGTGCAGCGCGCCCACGCCGCGTGTGAGTTTGGTGGCGTGCTGCAATACTTCGGGAATGGTGAAATGGATGTCGGCATCAAGTTTTTGTTGCAAGGTCGCGCCGTCGTGCCACGTCATGAGGAAATAGAGATACGTTCGGCGCTCGGGTTTGACGTTTACGTGTTGCGGAAAAAATCGCGCGACGACACGGCGCATCAGCCACTCTTCGTGCGCTAGGGCGGCGCGCTCGTTGTCATCGTCCGCTAAATCCGGCGTGAGGGTTTTCAGTACGCAGGTGTTGCCGGTCTCGTCGTCGCGCACTTTATAGAGGATAGTCACCCGCGATTCGTGCAGGATTTCTAAAACAGTGTAACCATCGATGGCCTTGCCGATACCAAGCCGCGGGGGAGGGCGCAGCGATTGTATTTGTTCGCTACTGTCTTCAAGATCCGCGTCGGGTAGCTGCACTACTTCGATGATAGCGGCGCTAACATTGTCCTGGGAACCGGCGGCGAGGGCGGCATCGCACAGCTCGCGCGCGCTCCGATCCGGATCGGTGCATTGCTGTAATCGTTCCGCCAGGGCCTTGTCGCTCAAGGGTTGCCAGACGCCATCGCTGACCAGCAGAAAACGATCGCCTTGTTGCAACTCCCCGTCGCTGTAGTCCAAATTGAGATGCCGATCCAGGCCGATCGCGCGAGTGAGCACGTGGCGCATTTCCGGCCGGTCCCACACATGGTCCGTGGTTAGACGCGTCAGTTTGCCGTGGCGGAGCAAGTAAATGCGCGTGTCGCCGATATGGGCGATAGTGTAGTGGCGGCGGCGCAGCGAAATGGCGGACAGCGTGGTCGCCATGCCGTCCCGTTCCGGATGGGAGGAGGATTGCGCGACCAGCCAGCGATTGATGGCGTTCAACACGCGATCGAGCGCAATGGGAACGTCCCAATCGTCCGGCGTCGCGTAGTAGTCCGATAGCAGTCCGCGCACCGTGTACTCCGATGCTTCGCGGCCGCCGCCGCTGCCGGATACGCCATCGGCCACGGCCACCAAAATGCCTTTCGTGCGCAGCTCCGGTTCGCCGGGCAACACCATGCCGACGAAGTCTTCGTTGCGTTCGCGCTTGCCGGCGAGCGAGGCGTAGCCGGAGGTGATTTGGAGAGTGGGTTGGGTCATTCTATGCTCCCTTCTCCCTCTGGGAGAAGGGTAGGGACGGGGTGGCCTGAGGCCATGAGGGCCTCGCGGTGAATATTCCAGAAGCAATTGTCCGATCGATCAACGAGAAATCGATTGTGCCTGAAATTGCCTTAGCCTATTTTTTCAGCGGCATGCCTGAAGGCCGCATGGATACTTGTCCTTCAGGCATATCATGCTGCGAGGCAGGCTGAGAACGGCGCCTGGCGATGCACTCGCCCAGCGCCTATGGCGATCAAATTCGCGCGACCGTCAAATGGGCGGCGCCCCACGTCGTGCGCCAGCGGGTCTTGACGGTGGTCAAACCCCATAGGGCCAGCATCGCCAACGCGGCGAAGATGAGAAAGCCGATTTGATAACTTCCCGTGAGTTGTTTCGAGTAGCCCAGGCTAGACGCGAGATAAAATCCGCCGACGCCGCCGGCCATGCCCACCATGCCGGTCATGACACCGATTTCTTTACGGAAGCGCTGCGGCACCAATTGAAACACCGCGCCGTTGCCCATCCCGAGGGCCCACATAGCCAGCATGAATGCAATCAACGCCATCCAGGCGGCGGGCAGACCAAAGCTCGCCACGATCAGAAACGTCGCAGCGAGCACATACATCGCGCTCAGGGACTTGATGCCACCGATGCGATCGGCGAGCCAGCCGCCGAGGGGACGCATCATCGAGCCCATGAACACGCAGGCGGCGGTGAAGTAACCGGCGTTAACGGGCGACAGGCCGTACTGGGAATTGAAATAGATGGTCAAGGAAGACGCCAAACCGACGAAGCCGCCGAAGGTGACGCTGTAGAAAAACATGAACCACCAAGCGTCCTTATCGCGCAGCACTTTCAGATATTCCGTGAGTGATTTCGCGGGCGGGCAATCGGGGCTGTCCTTGGCGACCCATAGATAAAACACAAACACAATGGCGAGCGGAATCGCCGCAAGGCCGATGACGTTGTTCCAGCCAAACGCGAGGGCCAGGGACGGCGCGAGC
>JAYTGZ010000186.1:0-4301 GCA_043733025.1 Pseudomonadota bacterium
TGAAGAAGACAACCATCATTGCCGCACTCTCAGGCGTATTCATTTTTTCACTAGGACTTGCAACCGGAATCACAGCTCAAACACTTACCGATTCGCCACAGCGAAAAGAACAGAAGCGCACCGATTTGACAGGCGCCCCAAATATGGAGGTCATAGCTTCTATCGTCGAGATCAAGCCCGGCGAAAGCAGCAACCTTCATGTTCATCATGGTGTAGAGGCGTTCCACGTGCTGCAAGGCGCTGCCATTCAAGCGCCTGGTCAAGAACCGTCAGCGCTCCCAACCGGCTTGACATCGCTGAACCTACGAGATGTAAAGCATGGTGCATTCAAGGTTCTTGGCGACACGCCATTAAAGCTTCTGACGATTCACATCGTAGACAAAGACAAACCGTTATACGACTACGTCAAATAGTACGGTCAACAACAAAGCAATCTAGAGACTTTGCTAGTCAAGAATGGAAACCTAACTGGGCGGTCAACCTGACACTTTGCGGCGGGCCGGCTTTGGCCACCATTTCATTCTTGGCCAAACCCGGCTCACCGCAAAGTGCAGGTTACCTTCGACGTTGGGCGTCAAACGAGTAGCACACTCCCCTGTAAGGAGATTTTCGATGACCGATCAAGCGACAGAATCCTCGGAGAAGAAGAGTGGAGCACGTCTCGTCGATTCCGCAATCGCTGGTGCGTCAGCCGGCGCTGTAGTCGGCGTTTTTGCGGGCCTTCCGGGCTCGATAGTCGGTTCACTTGTCGGTATCGCTGCGGCTCTCCTCATGCAGAGACTCAAGGAAAAGGTTCATAAATCGGGGAAACACAGCACTCCGAGCGAGACTGGAGAAGGAGGCCAAAAATGAATCCCCTTCTCCTTACTGGTTTGGTGATCGCCCTTGTTGCCGTAGGCGCATATGTAGCGACCGCAGCAGTGAAGAAGAAGAAGCCCGAACTGGTCGACGGCATCGTTGTCTTTGTCGGCGCGGTCAGCATCGCAGGCGCAGTTCGTTTGATTGGATTCGTGTTCACCGAACAGTTCACGAAAATTGCGTCGATGTCCCACAGTAGTAGTTGGTGGAGCCTTTCTCTCGAGGATGCCGTATTCCTCGTAATTGGCGGTATTGCTTTGGCGTGGGTATCGGTCCAAACAATTTGGGATAGCTTTACCAAAGTCGCAAAATGACGCCCAACCCCACAGTCGAGAGGGACGCGCGCAAAAGCGGCGCGCGCCCCTCACTGTGAACGTTAGGGAACCTTGAACCGAGGACCAAGAATCGTGACCCGTCTCTTCCTCTGTCACATCGCATCTCTTGCACTTTTGACGTTGAGTGCCAGTACCACGGCCGCAGAAATGTCAGTGCGGGTAGAAAAGCCAGACTGGTACAAGGTTCTCAGCGGAAACTCGTCTTGGTACATCGCATTGGACGGCGAAATCGATGTGGGCGCCGCGGGACGGGTCGCCGCGGCGCTTAAATCGGCCGGAACCGACGGGGCGGACGTCTACATAAATTCTCCCGGGGGCAACCTTTTGGAAGGCATGAGGATCGGGCGACTCATCCGTAAGGCGAATGCAAGCACATATATCGGCACATTGGCACGCGATACGAAGAGCAACTTCGCTGGCCAAGCGGGCATAAAACGCGTCGCCGGGCACTGCTACAGCGCCTGTTCGCTTGCATTCCTTGGAGGCGTCTATCGGTACGCGACTGACGGCGATGAATACGGCGTTCACCGCTTTTCAAGTACAGCGTCCCCAACGTCAGTCGATCTGGACACCGGCCAAATTGTCGCAGCGGCTATCGGCGCCTACATCCGGGAAATGGATGTAGACCCTGCCTTGTTCACTTTGATGGTGGAGCACGGCAAGCAGAACATTCGACTGCTCTCAACATCGGAACTGGCCCGTCTTAACGTGGCCAACAACGGTCGCGAAAAAGCAGAATGGTCTCTTGAGGTGGTAGAAGGTGGCCAGTATCTTCGCGGCGTGCAGAACACCGTGTTCGGGCAGGGGAAGGCGGTTCTACTTTGTGAGAAGGGCCGGATCTACTACTACTCGTTTTATCAATCAGGGAATGAGCGGGCAAAAAGGGGTGATTTCGGTTTCGGTGCAAATCATAGCGCTTTGAACCTAGGGCAAACCCTTGTATGTCAGTCTGAGGTGCTCACAAGAGTCCGAAGCCGCGTGCCGGAAATCGGGGAATCGTCCTTCCGTTCATTGATGCGTTTTTGCTGAATGCATCACTCCCGGGACGGTGCCGCGAAAGCCGTGCCCATCTGCCGCGCCCGCTTGACATCATCGCCGTGCAGGTAGACCGAGGTCGTCGAAATCGACGCATGCCGCAGGTTGTCGCGCACGGTCGTCAGTTCGGCCCCGCGCGCCAGCGCATGCGTCGCATGGGTGTGACGCATCCAGTGCGGGCTGGCACGCCGCAGTTTCTCGGCCGTGGCCGGACTATCCGCCTCAATGACCTCGGCAACCGTTGTGAAGAAGCGCCGCATCACACTCCACAACCGAGTGGTCGTGATGCCCGCTGCATCCTCCTGATCAAGGCTGCCAACAATCGGCGTTCGCGGAACCCACCGCGACGGCGTAATCGGCAACTTGCGTTGCATCAGGTACCGGTCGAGCGCCGCGCGGGCCAGCGGCGGCAGCGCGACCTTGCCAGCCTTGGTGCCCTTGCCGACCAGATGCAGCCAGTGATCGCCATGCGCATCGACCTCAAACTGCCCCAGCGTGGCACCGACCAACTCCCCGATGCGCAGGCCCGTGGCATAGGCGAAATCCAGCACGAACCGAAGGCGCTGCGCCGCCGGCGCTTGCCATCCATGCCCCCTTTCCAGGCCTTGGGCCACCGCCTGGATCACCGACCATTCCCCTTCACCGAAGACCCGCGTGACGGCCTGCGACTCAGAACGTGATGCGCCTCGCACCTTGATGCCGGCAAACGGGTTGGCCAGCAGGTAGCGCTGCTGGATCAGCCAGCGGAACATGGCGCCCACCACCGACAGGGCGTAGGCCACTGATCGTGCCGACAGTCCACCGGTAAACGGTCGCCACTCGGGCGACGAGCGCGGCCGTGCCGGGCCGATCCAGCGGCCCCTGGGAGCCGGGTGCCGCAAGAAGGCGCGATAAGCCACGGCATCCTCGGTTGTGAGCGAGGACAAGGCCCGGCCGCGCTCAACGACGGCCCACAGGATCAGCCGCTCAGCCTCCTTGCGGTAGGCCCGCTGCGTGGCAGTGGACTCGTGCAGCGCCAGCCAGGCCTGAACCGCCTCGTAGTCGTTGTTCGCGTCCAGCGTGCAGGTGGCCGCCGGCGCGCGAAACGTGCCGTGCGAGCCATCGATTTCATGCGGCACATACAGCCTTTCGAAAGGCACCACGTCCTGCTGTGCGCCGACGGGCACCAGCGCGCAGGCTTGCTGCGTGAGATGCGGATGGGCGGCGAAGAAGGCTTCGACCTGCCTAGCGCCGGTGGCGCCCAGGTCAGGAATGGCCGTCCACCAGCGGCGGCGCCGCGGAATGCGTACCGTCAAATCCGCCAGGCTCTTGAGGCCTTGGGCCTTCATCGCGTTGGCGGCCCGCGTCGGCAGCCAGTGTTCGACGTCGTCGGTCACCAGGGGCGTGGGCTCAGGCATGCGCCGCAGCGTCTCGATAGCATCCATCACGGCGCGCTCGCGCTGCGCGCGTTCGGCCGCCGGGTGTTCCACCAGGCCGGCCAGGTCCTCCCGATGCCGGGTTCGCGCGTAGCAGGCCAGTTGGCGCCGGATGTCGCCCAGCATCGCGCGGGACGATTGGCCGGTCGTTTTGTCATGCACTAGGTACTGCGTGACCGCCGCGCGCGCGTTCAAGCCGGCGTACCAGGCGCGCAGCGCCGCCAGGTCAGTGGTGCTGGGGAAGCCCTGCTCCTTATCCGCTGGCTCGGAGATTCGGATACTTTTCACGAGCGCTAGTTTAAGCGATTGACATGACTGTTGTGATAAGAAAGATTATCTGAATAGCTTTGTCAATAGAAGTCCATGTCCATGGTCATGGCGCTGCAAGTCGAGATCTCTTCTCGATGTTTTGCCCCAACGAGAGGGTCGGCAGGGATCCATGTAAAAAAACGCAGAAATGCGCTTAAGTGTTTGTTTTTACTAGTGTTTTTCATAAACGGGCTAGCGGATGAGCCAAGCTAGCCCATGGCGGCCCGGTCCGAGCACAAAGATGTTGATTCCTTGCCTATCCGGTTGATTGCCAATGCCGCAGCATTTTGGATATTTTCGCTTCCCAAGTGGGCGACATCACACGTCTGCCAGAAAAAGTAGAACGAAG
>JAYTGZ010000187.1:0-16690 GCA_043733025.1 Pseudomonadota bacterium
TATACCATTTCGAAAGCCGCGATCAACGCGATGACGACGGTGATGGCGAAAGAAGAGGGCGTGCACGGCATCCGCGTAAACGCGATTGGACCCGGGCCCATCATGACCGACATGCTGGCCGAGTCGCTGCGCATCATGGGCAAGGAACGCGCCGATGCCTTCTTGAAAACGGTGCCGCTGGGGCGCGCCGGTCAGCCTGAGGAAATCGCCGCGATGGTCGCGATGCTGGTATCGGACACCGCCAGTTACGTGACCGGCCAAGTGATCTACGTCAATGGCGGCGGCCCAGGCGGTTAAGCGAAGCCTGGGTTGTCTGCTGGGTGCGCGAAGTTGAGTATTGGCATTGGCAATCTTGATGTCGATCTTAGACAAGGCGGCGCAATACGCGGCCGACAAGAAGGTCGACCCGAGCTTACGCGCGCAAAATGTTGTGCCATACGGGGTAGCTTTAACGACTTATCTCTTTGATGAATTGGAACATCCTTTTGCACCATGGCAAACTTGGGTTAGTGCACAGCGGCGCCCACGCCGTTAATCCACCGGCATTCGCTCCGACGCCTTCATCGAAGGCCTGGGCAATATCTATGGCGCGATCCTCGGCGGATTTATTTTCGCCGCGCTGCAGACTATCGGCGCGGTGGCGTTGCCGTTTGCGAGCGCATATAAAGATGTGTTTGCGTTCGCTGCGTTGATTGTCATTCTGGCATGGCGGCCGACGGGATTGATTGCGGAGCGGACTAGTGAGCGGGTTTAGCGAGATGGAATTATTCACGCGACAACGTAGCTTTCGTCGCTTTCCCCTCACCCTAGCCCTCTCCCCGGAGGGGCGAGGGGATAATCTCCCTCTCCCACTTGTGGGAGAGGGTTGGGGTGAGGGGCGTGGCTAACTCATGATGATCGTCGAAGCAATCTCGATTGACCATTTCGAAATCGCCCGCTACCTATTCCGCGAATACGAGAAAGAACTCAACGTCGATCTATGCTTCCAAGGCTTCGCCGAAGAGCTAAAAGATCTGCCGGGAAAGTATGGACCGCCCGACGGCGCATTGCTATTGGCGATGGAAGATCAGCAAGCTCTCGGCTGCGTCGCGCTGCGCCGATTCTCTTCGACGGACGCGGAGATGAAACGTCTTTACGTTCAACCACTCCATCGGCATCTGGGATTGGGACGGATGTTGGCGCAGCGTATCGTCGAACGCGCGCGCGAGCTGGGTTATCGCCGTATGGTGCTGGATACCCTCGACACCATGCATGGTGCGCAAGCGTTGTATCGATCTCTGGGGTTCGTGGATATCGATGCCTACTACGATAACCCCTTGCCCGGCGCGCTGTATTTCGCTAAGGACCTCCTTTAGTGATGACTTTGATGCGCCCCCTGGTAGTGGTGTTATTTGATCTGGTCGTCACCGGCTATCTGGCCATGCTCATTGCAACAGAAGTACAATCGGCATCAGCCCCGCGCGCTGGAAAATTCTTGCCTTTACGCGCGGCAATTTCTTCGCGGGTATCGCCGGCGCCGCGTTCGCCATGATGCTTGGATTCATCGCGCCGAATAATTTCACCCTCGGCGATTCGTTGATCATGGCGTCCATCGCTCGCGGCTTGATGGAGGAGCCGAAATGTTTGCTCATCGACGAACCATCGCTCGCCCTGTCACCGCTATTCGTGCAAGAAAATTTCCGCGTCATCCAAGAAGTCAATGCACGGCGCATCACAATATTTCTGGTGGAGCAGAACGTGCACCAGACTTTGGCGATTGCCCATGCGGGATACGTGCTCGCGCAAGGGCGCGTGGTCGCGGCCGGCAGCGCGGACGAGTTGCGCGATAGCGCCGAAGTTCACGCTGCTTATTTCGGTTGAGTTGAATGCTTAGAAACATGCCCGCAGAGGCAATATGGCTGCGGTTCTCCCGGCATATCTGTATGCGAGCCAATGGCCCGAGGTGGCCCTGGCCCTAGGCCAGTGGCTAGCCTAGGGCTACCCCGTAGGCCAGCCCCCCACCCCGTATCCATGCGGCGTTCCGGGCATCTGATTGGCAATTCTGCCGCACGTCGTTGTGGGCTGCCCTGACGGCTGACTACCGCCATGCGATCGCAAGCTAATTCGTGGATAATGTTGGCTACAGATAATTTCCCGCAAAAGACGCACGTGACGACGGCTCGCTCACTTACGCAACCCAACTGGCGTACACCCGCGGTAGTCCTCATTTGTTGCGGACTTGTGGTTTCGCTCTCCATGGGCCTGCGTCATGGCTTCGGATTATTTCTGCAACCGATGACCACGGACCTCGGCCTCACCCGCCAGAATTTTGCTTTCGCGTTAGGCGTGCAAAATCTGGTGTGGGGATTGGCGCAGCCCTTCGTCGGCATGATCGCCGATCGCTTCGGCGCCGGCCGCGTGTTGGTCGTGGGCGCTGTGTTGTATGTGCTGGGACTCATCTTCATGTCCATGGCGCAAAGCGCGTTTGGATTAAGCCTGTCCGCCGGGTTGCTGATCGGCTTGGGTTTGAGCGGCACGACGTTTAGCATCGTCTTCGGTGTGGTCGGCCGGGCTGTCACGCTGGCGTTCCGCTCCAAAGCGTTGGCGATCGTCGGCGCGGCGGGTTCCTTCGGTCAATTCGTCATGGTGCCCGTGACCCACGGGTTGCTGGCGGGTTGGGGCTGGGCCAGCGCGTTGCTGATCTTGGCGGCGATGGCCGCGCTCATGGCGCCGCTCGCTAACGGACTGGTGGAATATCGCGAGCGCGCCGCCGATTCGGGCATCGCGCAACAATCGATCATGCAAGCCTTGCGCGAAGCGTTCACCCACAACGGTTTCAAGTTGCTGACGCTCGGTTATTTCGTCTGCGGGTTTCAAGTCGTGTTCATCGGCGTGCATTTTCCATCGTATATTGTGGATCAAGGTCTCACCGCCAAGAACGGCATGATCGCGTTGGCCTTGATCGGCCTGTTCAATGTGATCGGGAGTTATTCTTGGGGCAGCATGGGCGCGCACTACACCAAGACGAATTTGCTGTCGTTGATCTATCTTTTGCGCGCCGTCGTGATAGCGGTATTCTTGCTGATTCCGATCTCGCCGATGTCGGTGTATTTGTTCGCGGCGGGCATCGGTCTCTTGTGGCTTGGCACCGTGCCGCTCACAACCGCCGTGGTCGCGCAAATCTTCGGCGTCAAATATTTGTCCATGTTGTCCGGATTCGTATTTTTGAGTCACCAGCTCGGCAGTTTCGCGGGCGCCTGGCTCGGCGGCTTTATGTTCGACAAGACGGGCTCCTATCAACTGGTGTGGATCATCGCCATCGCGCTGAGCCTCCTGGCGGCGCTGGCGAATTGGCCGATCGATGAGCGGCCAGTGGAACGTCTGAGGATGCGCGAAAGCGCCGCATGAGCGTGACGCCATCGTCCTGGAAGCCGCTCCAGTTATTGCTCTTGGCGTTGCTTGCGGTGGTAATGTATGTCGCGTTCCGCGCATATTTGGGGCCGAATGCGTTACTCGATTTCGCTAATCGTATGTTTCTTTGTTGAGGATGATCGTCATGAAACGTGGGTATAAGGAAATGGTGGACGAGGCTTACGCTGAGGTCACCACGTTATCGACGACGGATGCAATTAAGTTAGCGAATGATCCGAATGTGGTGTTCGTCGATGTGCGAGACATTCGCGAGCTCGAACGGGATGGCCTGGTACCCGAATCGTTTCACGCTCCGCGCGGTATGTTGGAATTTTGGATCGATCCCGACAGCCCTTACCATAAGTCGGTGTTCGCGGAGAAGAAACAGTTCGTGTTCTACTGCGCCGCCGGTTGGCGCTCCGCGCTGTCGACCAAATTGGCACAGGATATGGGATTGGAGAATGTCGCTCACATCGACGGTGGCTTCGGGGCGTGGAAACAAGCCGGTGGTCCGGTCATTGAGAAATCGAGCAAGCGCAAGGCTTGATGAGTATCCAACCATGTCATGGCGAGCAGCCTTTAGCCCCGCACTTGATGCGCGGGAAGCAATCTCGCATTTAGAGCAGGCGCTTTATAATCTCCGGATGCCTGGAGAATATTTAACCGAGGCGGAGCAATCCGAGTGTAACCGCCGCGTCATCGAATGGCAGACGCAGCATAAATGAATCGTCCAAACACACGGCGTTGGTTTGCGTGGCTCGCGCTGGTTGCCCTAGTCGCGCAGGTGGGATTGCCGACCTTGCGCATGGCGACGGCCAGCGCCGGCGAGTTGCGCGCCGAGGCGATTCTTGCCACCGCGTTGTGCTCGAAGCCGGCTCTTAGCATCGCGGACAGTATCGTCGCGCTGCTCAATCCGTGGAAACAGCATAGCTCCAAGGTTAAACACCAACACTGCGACTCCTGCCCCCAGAGTATCGACGCCCCGGCCGCCATGGCGAGCGGCGCCGTCAATTTTATAGTTTTCCCTAATGCAAGCCTCACCGTTGCCGCTTCACTGGGCGTTTGGTTTGCTTCCGCACCCGCCCTCGTTCCACCTTCCCGCGCACCACCACTGATCTCCTGACCTTGACTTGTGTTGTCTCGCTCGACGTAACTTGCGAGACCTTCATTACCACTAATTTGGAGAAAATCATGGGACTACTTACCCGCGTAAGCTTATTTAGCATTTCCGCACTTGTCGCATCGAGCGCCTTCGCCAATTGCGGCAGTGCTATTTGTTCGATCAACACCAACACGGAGATTCAAACCGACTCAATTGAACCAGGACTCAGTGTCGCCCTGCGTTACGAGTTCGTCGATCTCGATCAAACCCGTGAGGGCACAAAGAAAGTCGGCGCGCAAGGCGAGCCGGGTGGGCACGACGAGTTGGAAACCACTAACCACAATCTCATACTCGGACTTGACTATGCGTTCGATCAGCATTGGGGCATCGGCGTGCAGATTCCCTACCTCAAGCGCAAACATGTCCATATCCATAACCCCGACGAAAATGGACTAGCCGCGGGTGTAGAACCGGAACGGGAGGAATGGAACTTTTCCGGCATCGGCGACGTTCGCGCGGTCGGCCGCTACCAGTTCGATTTTGGCGGTACTGTTGTTGGCGCTCATGCCGGATTGAAGTTGCCGACGGGCAAACGCGATGGGCGCAATGATGCTGGCGAAAAGGCCGAACGCACTTTGCAACTCGGAACGGGCAGCACCGATGTCATCGCGGGCGTATTCGCGAAAGGCAGCGTCGCCGACACGCAGTTGCGATGGTTTGCCCAAACCCAATGGCAACACGCCATCGCCACCAATGACGATTTCCGCCCCGGCGACGAGCTCACCATGGATCTCGGTTTGCGTTACCTATTTACCGAATCGTTCGCTGCGAACGTCCAGCTAAACACCCGCTACAAACGTCGCGACAGCGACGCCAATGCCGAACCAGACGAGTCCGGCGGAAAATATGTATATGTCTCGCCGGGGTTGAGCTACTCGTTCGCGCAGGGATTTCAGATTTACGGCTACGCCCAAGTGCCGTTGTATCAGAACGTCAACGGTGTTCAGCTTACGCAGAGCACGAGTTATGTGGTTGGCATGAGTTATCGTTTTTGATGGTTGGAGACCAGGCAAGGCGCCGTTTCTTCTGGGCGTCATCCCCGCGTATGCGGGGAACCATTTAGCCTAAAAAATTGAATTCCCGCTTTCGCGGGAGTGACAGATCGCTTTGGCTGTTCCAGCGTTGCCATGCTGGAAGCCGCGTGGATATTGGCTAGCGCGGCATGCATTGCCACGAGTGGCTTCCTGCTTTCCTCTCCGGGCATGTCGTGCCAAGGCCAAGTATCCATGCGGTGCTTTGGTTAGGGTGGATCAAGGCGCGCAGCGCCGGACCTACCACTCGTGAAAAACGGTGTATCCGCTACGCTTGATCCATCGCACCTTCGCGCGGCTGAGAGTTAGCTTTCGGCTAGCACCGTGGATGTTGCGTAGACCTTATCGCCGATCGAGGTCTTGATGTTTGCGCCAAGCGGCAAATAGAGGTCGACGCGGGAGCCGAAGCGGATGAAGCCATAGCGCTGGCCGCGCGAAAGTTGATCGGCCTTGCCGACGTAACACAGAATGCGCCGCGCGACAAGGCCGGCGATTTGCACGCAGGTTACATCGTCGCCGGCATTGGTTTTGATCCACATTGCGTTGCGTTCGTTTTCTTCCGACGCCTTGTCGAGGGCGGCATTAAAAAATTGGCCCGGGTAGTACCAGACATTTTGGATCACGCCGTCCACCGGACTACGGTTGGAGTGGACGTTGAACACGTTCATGAACACGCTGATCTTGAGCGCATCGCGATTCAAGAACGGATCGTGGGCTTTCCCGACGAACACGACGCGGCCGTCGGCAGGCGAGACGATGGCGTTGGGATTGCCCGGCAACTTACGCGGTGGATCGCGAAAGAATTGCGTTACAAAAATCGCGATAAGCCAAAACGGCAGCGCAAACCAAAAGCCGAATCCGATGCTCGCGGCGAGCGCGATGAAAAAGCTAAAGGCAACGAAGGGCCAGCCTTCGCGGGCGATGATTGGATGGGGGTAGGCCATGAGTCTAGGGATTAGAGACTAGAGCCTAGAAGCAGTGGCCAGCGATTAACGAGCCTCCAGCCCCTAGCCTTTAGTTTTTCGACTGATCCACCAATTTATTGCGCTTGATCCACGGCATCATCTCGCGCAGTTTTTCACCGACAATTTCGATGGAGTGAGCTTTGGTCAGATTACGGTTGGAGAGCAGCGACGGTGCGCCGGCGCGGTTTTCCAGGATGAAGTTCTTGGCGTATTCGCCGGTTTGAATGTCGCGTAGCGCTTGGCGCATGGCTTCACGGCTGGCCTCGTTGATGATTTTTGGGCCCGTGGTGTACTCGCCATACTCCGCGTTGTTGGAGATCGAATAGTTCATGTTGGCGATGCCGCCTTCGTAGATCAGGTCGACGATGAGCTTGAGTTCGTGCAAGCACTCGAAGTAGGCCATCTCCGGCGCATAGCCCGCTTCCACCAGGGTTTCGTAACCGGCTTTGATGAGTTCAACGCAACCGCCACACAGCACCGCTTGTTCGCCAAAGAGATCCGTCTCGGTTTCTTCTTTGAAGCTGGTTTCGATCACGCCGGCGCGGGCGCCACCGATGGCGGCGGCGTAAGACAAGGCCATGTCGCGCGCTTTTTTGGTGACGTTCTGATGAATGGCGATCAAGCAGGGTGTGCCACCGCCTTGGGTGTAGGTCGAGCGAACCGTGTGCCCCGGCGCTTTCGGCGCGATCATGACGACGTCGATGTCGGCGCGAGGGATGACTTGGCCATAGTGAATATTGAAGCCGTGGGCGAAGGCCAAGGCCGCGCCTTTCTTGATGTTGGGCTCGACATTGTTTTTATACACGCTCGCGATGTTTTCATCGGGCAACAGCATCATGACGAAGTCGGCGCCTTTTACCGCCTCATCGACCTCGGCGACCTTGAGGCCGGCTTTCTTGGCCTTGTCCCAACTCGCCCCGCCTTTGCGTAAACCGACCGTGACCTTCACGCCGGATTCGTGCAAGTTCAGCGCGTGGGCATGGCCCTGGGAACCGTAACCGATAATGGAGACTTTCTTGCCTTTGATCAGCGATAGATCGGCGTCTTTGTCGTAGTAGACTTTCATGGATTTCCTTAAAAAGAGAGACGAGGGACTAGGGGCTAGAGACTGGAAGTTCGGCGATTCTACTAGTTTCTAGCCTCTAGCCCCTAGACTTTCATCACCCACTCACCCCGCCCGACACCACAAGCGCCGGTGCGCACGGTCTCAAGGATGAGTTCACGGTTGATGGCTTCTAAAAACGCATCGAGTTTTTCACCGGTGCCGGTCAGTTCGACGGTATAGGTTTTTTCCGTGACGTCGATGACGCGGCCACGGAAAACGTCGACGGTGCGTTTGATTTCTTCGCGGTCTTTGCCTTCGGCGCGCAGCTTGATGAGCATCAACTCGCGCTCGATGTGGCGGCCTTCGTTCAGGTCGAACACTTTGACCACATCGATCAGCTTATTGACCTGCTTGGTGATCTGTTCGATGACTTCATCGGAACCGGTGGTGACGATGGTCATGCGCGAGAGCGTGGCATCTTCGGTGGGCGCGACGGTGAGCGATTCGATGTTATAGCCGCGCGCCGAGAACAGTCCCGCGACACGCGACAAGGCGCCGGATTCGTTTTCCAGCAGTAAGGACAGTATGTGACGCATAGCGTTTCGTATCTAGATTCTATTTTATGACGGACTACAAATCTTCGGAAGACAGGATCATCTCCGTGAGGCCTTTGCCGCCCATGACCATGGGGTAAACGTTTTCCGTTTGGTCGGTGATGAAGTCCATGAACACCAGGCGATCCTTGAGCTTGAATGCTTCGCGTAATGCGCCTTCCACATCGCCTGGCTTGTCGATGAACATGCCGACATGGCCGTAGCTTTCGGCGAGCTTGATGAAATCCGGGAGCGCGTCCATGTAAGATTCCGAGTGGCGATTGCCATGCATGATTTCCTGCCACTGGCGCACCATGCCGAGGCAGCGATTGTTGAGATTCACAATCTTGACCGGCAGATGATATTGCTTGCAGGTCGAGAGTTCTTGAATGTTCATCTGAATGCTCCCCTCGCCGGTTACGCAGGCGACATCGGCTTCGGGAAACGCAAACTTCGCGCCCATGGCATAGGGCAAACCCACGCCCATGGTGCCGAGGCCACCGGAGTTGAGCCAGCGGCGCGGCTTGTTGAAGCGGTAGAATTGCGCGGCCCACATTTGATGCTGACCCACGTCGGAGGTGACGATGGCATCGCCGTTGGTGACTTCGTATAACTTATCAACCACCATTTGCGGCTTGATGAGGGTCGCCGCACGATCGTACTTAAGGCAATCGCGCGAGCGCCATAGCTCGATTTGCGTCCACCATGCCTTGAGCGCGGCGCTGTCGGGTTTATCCGAGTTAGCGTTGATCTGCTTGATCAGTTCGTCTAGCACGTCCTTGATATTGCCAACGATAGGCACGTCGACCTTGACCCGCTTCGAGATCGACGACGGATCGATATCGATGTGGATGATACGCCGGCCCTCAACGTGGAAGTGCTGCGGGTTACCGATGACTCGATCGTCGAAACGCGCACCAATTGCAATCAGCACGTCGGAATGCTGCATGGCCATGTTGGCTTCGTAAGTGCCGTGCATGCCGAGCATGCCGAGGAACTGCGGATCCGGCGACGGGTAGCCGCCGAGTCCCATGAGCGTGTTGGTGCACGGATAGCCCAGCATCCGCACCAGTTGGGTCAACTGAGCCGAGGCGTCGCCGAGCACCACGCCGCCGCCCGTGTAGATCATCGGGCGCTTGGCCTCCAGAAGCATCTGCATGGCCTTCTTAATCTGCCCGCCATGGCCTTTGTTGACCGGAGCGTAGGAGCGCATGCTGACGGACTTTGGGTATTCGTATTCGCATAGGTGCGCGCTGACATCTTTGGGAATATCCACCAGAACTGGCCCCGGCCGCCCGGTGGCGGCGATGTAAAATGCCTTCTTGATCGTAGTCGCCAAGTCTTTGACGTCTTTGACGAGGAAGTTGTGCTTCACACAGGGTCGAGTGATACCAACGGCATCAACCTCTTGAAAGGCATCCAGCCCGATCGCATGGGTCGGCACTTGGCCGCTGATAATGACCATCGGGATGGAGTCCATGAAAGCGGTGGCGATGCCCGTGACGGCATTGGTGACACCGGGACCGCTGGTGACGAGGACCACGCCAACGCGGCCCGTGGCGCGTGAATAGCCGTCCGCCGCGTGCACAGCCGCCTGCTCATGGCGCACGAGGATATGTTTGACTTTGTCTTGCTTGAAGAGCTCGTCATATATATACAACACCGCGCCGCCGGGATAGCCGAAGATGTAGTCAATACCTTCTTCGTGGAGACAACGGATGGTTATTTCAGCACCAGAGAGCTGCATTTTGATCGAATTTGTTTGAGCAGAATCAAATACATTAACGTGAAGCTTGATTCTGGTCAAGGACAAGGGTGTTTTGGCCGCGTGAGACAACGACTTTACTGGCCTTTCGGTGGGGTTAAATAGGGATTCCTTGACCCTGTTCGGGATCAGAAATCGCCCCGTCTTCGCCCGGATCGGGCTTTTCTACGCTGGGCACACGGTAACTCTCGTTCGCCCAGGCGCCTAAATCGATCAACTTACAGCGCTGCGAGCAGAAAGGACGGCTAGGATTAGCCGGCGAAAAGACCGAGCTTTTACCGCAGTGGGGACAGACTACTAGTGGCGCCTGGCTCATTGGGCGAAGTTTCCGTTGGCGTTCCCAGGGGTTTGTCGAAAAACTATTGCGGCGCCCGTCTGGGGGCTGGCCTACGGGGTAGCCCTAGGCTAGCCACTGGCCTAGGGCCAGGGCCAAGTCGTTGTGCGGTGCTCGGAATCCTCATGTACATTTGAGTACATTCCGGTTCCTGCGCGCCGTGCGCCTCGCATGCGGGCATCCTCGCTACGTTTTTCAACAAACTCCTAGAGATTACAAAAGCTGAGCTGAAACTCGACGTCCTGTTCACATAGATGGGACCGGCTTGCCGTACCCACGGAAATAAATCTTATGTTCAACGCGTATTTGTTGGCGCTGATCTCGGGAACACAGTGGAATTCCGCTGCTAGCGATATCCTTATCATCTGTGCAACCCTGCCTGCTGGGACTTGCTGGTAAACGCCTTGATAGGCCATGGCGGAGTGTTGTTGTGCGCTTTCCCGTAGCAGTTTCAGGACGATGCGCGCGCCATCGTTCACGGCGGCGATGGGCTGTAACCATACGTTCAGGTCCCGTTGCCGGGCTTCGACATCCTGGTTGAGCCAATAGTGATAGGAAGGTAAGTCAAATTCGCAGGCGCCCCCTGGAATGCTGGATCGTTGCTTGATGCCCATGAGCCATTCGTTTTCACGCAGGTGTTGACCGAACTTTCCGGTGCCCGCCAGTAGGCTCGCGGAAGTGCGCTCGATATCCCGGAGCACCAACTCCAGTCGCTGTAGGTCAACGTTCGGGTTGTTACGCAGCACCTCCAGCGTTTGTTTTTGGCGTTCCATTTCCTGAAGGAGTTCGGACTTCAGGTCGGCGCGCGTGGCCACATCCAAGATCTCGAATAGAATCACTAACGCGGTGTGGTGTTCCCGACGATCCGCCTTGGCGCAGTAATACCGTACTTTGTCGTACAGGTCTTCTAGACGCAGCAGGGTGCGGATTTTTTCGTTGAGCGGATATTCGTAGGTGATCACAGGTAACCTACGGTTAAAATTGATATTTTGACGGTTTCACACCGGTTTGACAATGCCGTTTACCGAAAACTTATGGAAATTCTTGCGAGAGTTCAAAATTATTTACTCTCTCGACCCGCGGCGAGTGCTCGAAAGCGTTGATCCAGAACAGCCACCGCCGACAGCAATTGCGCGAATTCACCATTGTTCAATATGATATCGTCCGCATGCCGTATGCGTTCCTTTCGATCGACTTGGGCGGCCATAATATTTCGTACGTCCGATTCGCTTAGTTTACTGCGTTCCTTCGTCCGGCGCACCTGTTGTTCTTCGGCGCAGTCGACGACGAGCACGCGCTCCACGCGGTCGCGGTAGGCTCCCGTTTCAATCAACAACGGAATGGCCAGAACGACGTAGGGCGCCGCGGAGCGACTAAGTTGGCTATCTACCTCAGCGCGGATCATGGGATGCAGGATCTCTTCGAGCTTGCGTTTGGCGTCAGGATCGTTGAATACCCGTTGCCGCATCGCGGTTCGGTCGAGGCTCCCGTCGGGGCTAAGAAAGTCTACACCGAAGTGCGATTGGACGGCGGGCATGCCCAAGCCCCTTGGGCCGGTTAACGAGTGGGCTATGGCGTCGGTATCGATAATATCCGCACCGAAGCCTTGGAATAATCGCGCTATCGTGGTTTTACCGCTACCTATTCCGCCGGTCAGACCCACCGAATAGGACACTATTGAAATCCCTGTATGTAGCTGTCCATGATGGGCTTGCCCCAAAGTAAGGCGATTAACCCTGCCATGGCCAGGTAGGGGCCGAACGGTAGCGGAATGTTGCGACCCATGCGCGCGAGAACCATGAGCACGATGCCTACGACCGCCCCCACAACGGACGACAGTAGGATCACCAAGGGCAGCATTTGCCATCCAAGCCACGCGCCCAGCGCCGCGAGGAGCTTGAAATCGCCGTATCCCATCCCTTCTTTTTTCGTCAGCAGTTTGAACACCCAATAGACGGACCACAACGCCAGGTAGCCAAACACCGCGCCAAGCGCGGCGGAACGCAGATCCGTAAATGTGTGATCGATGTTGACGATCAAACCCAGCCAAACTAGCGGGAGGGTGATGCTGTCGGGGAGGAGTTGGGTATCGGCATCGATGAACGTCAGCGCGATCAACGCCCAGAGAAGGATGAGCGCGCTCATCCCCGCCAACCCAAAGCCAAAATGCCAGGCAATCAATCCACTCAGCACTCCCGTGAGCGCTTCAACGACCGGGTAACGCGCACTGATCTTTGTACGGCAGCTTCGGCAACGCCCGCGTAACGCCAAGTAGCTAAATATGGGAATGTTCTCGATGGCGGTGATCGGGTGGCCACAGGACGGGCAACCCGAGCGCGGCGCCACCAAATTGTATTTCGCTTGATTTTCCGAGCGCGCAACTTCGCCACCTTGAGTCGCAGCGAATTCGGCGCATTGTTCGCGCCATTCGCGTTCCATCATTTTCGGCAAACGATGGATCACGACGTTCAGGAAACTGCCAACCAGTAGACCCAGCACACTGGCGAGCGCCACGAACAGAGCTGGCGTCGATGTCATTGCTTCGATCAATGCCACGCTTACCTATGCGCCATTAGCAGACTTGGATCAAAAGCAAGGTCAACCACGGGCTTCTTAAAAAGCGTCGCGAGGATGCCCATATGCTAGGCGCGCGGTGCGCAGGAACCGGAATGTACCCAAGGGTACATGAGGATTCCGAGCACCGCGCAACGGCGTGGCCCTAGGCCAGCCCCTAGATGGGCACCGCGGTAGCTTTTCAACAATCCTCCTAGACGACTTGGCCCATCTTGAAGATAGGTAGATACATTGCGACGACCAGCCCACCAATTACCACCCCTAAGAAGGCCATGATGATGGGTTCCATTAGGCTCGATAGGGCCTTCACGGCATTATCGACCTCTTCCTCGTAGAAGTCGGCCACTTTCGATAGCATACTATCCAGCGAACCCGATTCTTCGCCGATTGCGGTCATTTGTAGAACCATGCTTGGGAATACGCCACTGTTTTGCATTGCGATCGTGAGGCCGGAGCCGGTGCTGACCTCTTCCCGAATTTTCCGCGTCGCTTCTTCGAATACGACATTTCCCGCTGCGCCTCCTACGGAATCCAGAGATTCGACCAATGGAACGCCCGCAGCAAACATTGTCGACAACGTCCGTGCCCAGCGAGCGAGGACGCCTTTCTCCATCACGGGACCAAATACCGGTATGCGCAATGATAATCGATCCATAATGTGTTGCATTTTTCGCGAGCGTTTCCAAGTGTAAAAGAAGAACCATATTCCTCCACCAAGGGAGCCAAATATTGCCCACCACCACTGAACGAAAAAGTCTGACATAGCCATTACCACTAAGGTTGGCATTGGTAAGTCGGCGCCGAAACTCGTAAACAACTCTTTGAAGGCGGGAACTACGAATATCATGATCACAGCCGTAACAATGAATGCCACCACAACAATTGCTATGGGATAGAACATCGCCGCCTTGATTTTGGCCTTCACCGCAAGCGTCTTTTCTTTGTAAGTAGCCAAGCGATCAAGCAAGGTATCGAGAATACCCGCCTGTTCACCGGCCGCCACTAGGTTGCAGAAGAGGTTGTCGAAATAAAGTGGAAATTTTCGAAATGCGGACGCTAAATTATTTCCGGTTTCGACATCGGTTTTGACGTCCATCAACAGTCGCGTCACATTGGGATTGTGGTGACCCTTGCCGACGATATCAAACGCTTGTAGCAGGGGCACACCGGCTTTCAACATCGTCGCCAGTTGTCGCGTGAAAAAAGTAACGTCTTTTTCGGTAACCTTTCTTCCGCTACCTAGCCGTTGGCGTTTAACCTTTACGACGTTGATGCCCTGACGCCGTAGCGTGGCCGTTACCACCGCCTCGCCACCCGCTTTTATCTCGCCCTTGACAACCTTGCCGGTACGATCACGGCCTTCCCAGACAAAGTTATATAGCTTGGTGGTTTCTTTAGCCGGAGTTTTCGGGCGTTTTTGCACAACTGCCGTAGCCATGATTTAACCTTTAGTGGAAAATTTGCCTCTAGCTTAGACCATTCAGAGCGAGACGCTTAAAGTTTTAATAATTTGCACTAAGTATTAAGCGCACATTCTTTGATTATATTCAATATTTATCTTGTATAATGCCTGGATTGGCGTCTTTTGTAAAGGCGCTTACGACATTTATTTGAGGTGAGAACAATTGTAAAGAGAACGACGGATTTCCGCTCGAGTACGTCAAACGACGTTTGAATCCGCGAAGGGCAACACCCGCTGCAACGGAAAGATCCGGACGACTTTCACCATACGGTCTTGGGTTTGGATGATTTCAATGGGGTAGCCGGCGACTTTCAGGCTCGTTCCCTGTTCCGGAATATCCTCCAGATGCTCGAGTATGAGGCCATTAATGGTCTTCGGGCCCGTGGTATCGAAATGCAGTCCCAGTTTGCGATTTAGTTGGCGCAGCGGACACGTTCCCTCGGTGATAACGCTGCCGTCCTCCTGCACTCTGAATTGGGCATTGTGCGCCGACGATTGACTGGTAAATTCACCCACGATCTCTTCGAGGATATCCTCCAAAGTCACCAAGCCCTGCAACTCGCCGTACTCATCGACCACTAGGCCGACCCGGCGTTGATTTTCTTGAAAATTCTGCAACTGAGTGAGCAGCGGCGTGCCGGCCGGAACGAAAAATGGCGGTCGCATGATTTCTTTCAGTGTTTCTTTGGTGAGTTCACTGTTATGGGTTTGATGCAACACCTTGCGCACATGGAGAATACCAATCACTTCATCCAACTGATCCGAATAAACTGGCTGTATGGTGTGGTGTGATGTCGCCAGGCGATTGCGAATTTCCTCGATGTCCGCGGAAATATCGATTGCCTCGATTTGACTGCGCGGCGTCATCACATCGTCGACGGTAATATTCTCGAGCTCGAATAAATTGAGTAGGATATGTTTGTGTTTCGCCGGGATATAGTGGGATTCCTCCAGCACCAGCGAGCGCAATTCCTCGAGGCTTAATTGTTCGCTTTCCTGCTGCTCGGACGGATTGAGGCGCATTAGCCAGAGCAGGCTTTTGACGAAAAGGTTGACGAACCAAACCGCCGGGTAAAACAGCGTGAGCAGCGGTCTCAGAACGAAACTGATGGGCAGAGCGATTTGTTCCGAATACGCCGCGCCCAACACCTTCGGGGTAATTTCACTGAATACCAGGATCGCGAACGTGACGGCCAGCGTGCCGATCCCCAGCGCGAACTCTCCTTCGCCAAACATTCGTGCCGTAATGATAGTGACTAGCGCCGCGGACGCTGCGTTGAGCAGGTTATTACCCAGTAGTATGACGCCCAATAACTTGCCGGTTTGTTGCAGCAAGGATTGCGTCAGTTTTGCGCTGCGGCTTCCCTGCGTAACTAAATGACGCAGGCGGTAGCGATTAAGCGCCATCATGCTGGTCTCCGCTACCGAGAAAAAACCCGATGCGATGAGCAACACGCCCAGAGCGATCAACAGGGCACTGGTTGGAATATCGTCCAAGAAATCTTAAGAGGGAGACTTAGGAATAATTAGTATCGATTCCGTGCTTGGGTCTGTCAAGCGCGCCGCAACAGAACTTCCAGGACAAATTTACTGCCGATGTAACCCAATAGTAACAAGCCGAAACCCACTAAGGTGAGCATCGCAGCCGTGCGCCCGCGCCAGCCGTAGAAACGATGACCGATGAGAAACGCGCCGAAAATCCCCCACGACAACACGCCGAATAGAACCTTATGGGCGTTGTGAGGAAAGGTAATCGCTTTGCCGAACACCTGCTCGGAGAAGAAAAATCCACTGATCAGCGCGAGAGTCAGTAGCACGAAACCCACCTGTATGATGCGCAACAGCAATGACTCCATGGCGATCAATGGGGGCGCATCGCGCAACGTTGCCGGCATGGTGCCTCGATGCAGACCGCGGTCAAGCACCGACGTAAGGATCGCTTGCAGGGCGGCGATCGTGAACAAGCTATAAGCCAGCAACGACATTACAAGATGTGCCGCCAACGCCGGCCTCGCCGCCAGCGATAACACACGGTCGCTCGGTAGCAGCAGCGCGAGTAGCACACCTATTGCGGCGATGGGCAAGACGAACATCTGCAAACTGGCGATAGGATAGAGCCAGCTACCCAGCCAATAAATCACAACGGTCAACCATACGATCAGGGACATGGCGTTCCCCAAGCCGAGGTTGATTCCCAGCTTGCCGAACACTGAAAATTCCAACACCACTGCGTGGAGCAGAATTCCCACCAGCACCACCCACTTGGTCCACGGCGCGACATCAAATTTTTCCACGGACACGGACTCATGCCTCACCGTGAACGTCCGTCGCCAAAAATATACGGCGACCGCGCCATAGATCACGGCGAC
>JAYTGZ010000188.1:0-3285 GCA_043733025.1 Pseudomonadota bacterium
GCCAAGCTAGTGGCCAAATCCGAGGCCGTAGCGCCCCAGCCCGTCGCCTCGGTTGCGTTTGGTGCGGTCAATGTCGCGGCTAAATCCTACATGTTGCGAGATTTTCAGAGTGGTCAGGTTCTCGTCAGCCAGAATTCCGCTCTTAAAGTCGAGCCCGCGTCGCTCACCAAGTTGATGACCGCCTACCTCGCTTTCAAAAACATCAAGGAAAAGCGGCTGTCGGAAGTCCAAACCTTGCCGGTTTCAGAGAAGGCGTGGAAAGCCATCGGCTCGCGTATGTTTATCGACCTCAAGGTGCCGGTCACGGTGAACGAGTTGCTGCGCGGCATGATCATTCAGTCGGGCAATGATGCGAGCATCGCCTTAGCGGAAGCCATGGGTGGCAGCGAAGAAGCGTTCGCCGAATTGATGAACAAAGAAGCGGCGCGGCTGGGCATGAAGAACACCCACTTCCTCAACGCCACGGGCCTGCCCGATCCGCAGCATTATTCGACCGCCGAGGATTTGAGCTTGCTCGCCGCAGCGATCATTCGCGATTTTCCCGAGCACTACACCATCTATTCGACCCGCGAATACAAATACAACGGCATCACCCAACCGAATCGCAATCGCTTGCTGTGGCTCGATCCCACGGTGGACGGCATGAAAACCGGCCATACCGATAGCGCCGGTTGGTGTTTGGTGAGTTCAGCGAAGCGCAACGATCGGCGCCTGGTCTCCGTCGTCCTCGGCGCGGCCTCGGACACGGTGCGCATGATCGAGAGCCAGAAATTGTTGAACTACGGTTTTCAGTTCTACGACACCAAGCGCATGTATCGCCGCGGTGAATCAGTTGCCTTTCTGGATGTCTACAAAGGCCAGGAAAAAACCTTGAAAGCTGGCTTCGACAAAGATTTGTTCCTGACGTTGCCGCGCAGCGATTTCGAGAAAGTTCAGTCGACACTGACCACCACGCAACCATTGATCGCGCCCCTGGCGAAGGGCCAAGCGGTGGGGATGATGAAGCTCACCCTAGGCGACAAGTCCATCGCCCAATATCCGGTGCTCGCGCTCGATACCGTGCCGGTCGCCGGTGTTTTCCGCCGCACGTGGGACAGCCTGCGCCTGATGCTGAAATGAACGAGCCGGTTTGCTATCTCAACGGCGAGTTCCTGCCGTTGGATCAAGCAAAGATTTCGGTGCTGGATCGCGGATTTATTTTTGGCGACGCGATTTATGAAGTGATTCCGGTGTATCAGCGTAAGCCATTGCGTCTAGCGGAGCACATTGCCCGCCTGCAACGCAGCCTCGGCGAAATTCGCATCGCGTCGCCCTACTTGGAAGCCGAGTGGACGCGGCTCATAAGCGATCTCATTGCCCGCAGCGACGGCGAAGACCAGGCGATATATCTTCAAGTGAGCCGCGGCGTGGCAAAACGGGAATTCGGATTGTTGCAAGGCGTTGAGCCGACGGTCTTCATGTTGAGCAGCCCGTTCGTTCCTCCCCCAAAACAACAGATCGATAATGGTGTCGCCGCCGCCTGCCTGGCGGATTTTCGCTGGCTGCGCTGCGACATCAAATCCACTTCGCTGCTCGGCGCCAACATGTTGCGCCAGTTCGCGAACGATGCGGGCAGCGCCGAATGCGTGTTGTTCCGCGACGGCCATTTGACCGAGGGCTCGTCGAGTAATATTTTCGTGGTCAAGGACGGTATCCTGATCACGCCGCCAAAGAGCCGCCTCATTCTGCCGGGCATCACCTACGATTTGCTGCTGGAACTCGCGACTGCCAACGGTGTCCCATCGGAAGTGCGCGAGGTGCCGGAATCGGAAGTGAAAGCGGCGGATGAATTGATGCTCTCGGCGAGCCTGCGTGAGTTGTTGGCGATCACCCAACTGGACGGCAAACCAGTCGGCAACGGCAAGCCTGGCCCGGTGTTCCGGCGCCTTTACGAACTATTCCAGGCATACAAAGCAACCCTATGATGGAACCGGAAAGCAAAGAAACATTGCTTGAATTTCCCTGCGAGTTTCCGATCAAGATCATGGGACTCACGCGCGACGACTTTGCCCAAACTATTTTGGAGATCATCAGCCGTCACGCGCCCGGCTTCGATGGCGCAACCATGGAGATGCGCTGCAGCAGCAACGCTAAATATTTGAGCCTCACCTGCACCATCATTGCCTTATCCAAAACTCAGCTCGATGAACTCTATCGCGAATTGTCGACGCATGAGATGGTGAAGATCGTCCTCTAATTGCGAAACAACTCGTCCATGCTGTTGACCGGCATCGCACCATCACTGACGACTAAATATCTTGGTGTTGCCGATTTCGAACCAACGTGGCGTGCCATGCAGGCATTCACGGCGCAGCGCAGCGTCGATACCAACGACGAAATTTGGCTGCTGCAACATCCGCCGGTCTATACCCAGGGCCTCGCGGGCAAGCCGGAACACTTGTTGACGACGCCATCGATAGCCGTGATCAAAACCGATCGCGGCGGCCAGATTACCTACCACGGCCCCGGCCAGATCGTCGCCTACGTGCTGTTTGATCTTAAGCGCAAGGGCATAGGCGTGAAGGAGTTGGTCAGACGCATCGAACAAAGCATCATCGACCTACTGCTCGACTATGGCGTCGATGCCGAACGCAAGACCGGCGCGCCGGGCGTATACGTCAAGGGCGCCAAGATCGCGGCCCTGGGCCTACGCGTGAAGAACGGCTGTAGCTACCATGGCCTCGCGCTCAATGTGGCGATGGATCTCGCGCCGTACAGCGCGATCAACCCGTGCGGCTATGCGGGCATGGAAGTCACTGACCTGGCCACACTGGGCGTTCGTGCTAGCATAGCTGACGTTATGGCGGCATTTTCACCGCATCTAGTCACTCAACTTTCGCTTTAGGAAATTATCGTGCCCGTCACCGGCGAGAAGCAAACAGGCGCAGCAAAAACCGCGCGCATCCCGATCAAGATCATTCCCAGCGCGCCGCAGAAAAAACCCGGCTGGATCAGGGTAAAGGCGGCGAATAGCCCGCGCTTCCAAGAAATCAAACGCATCCTGCGCGAGAACAATCTGCACAGCGTGTGCGAAGAAGCGTCGTGCCCCAATATCGGCGAATGCTTCAGCAAAGGCACGGCGACCTTCATGATCATGGGCGATCTGTGCACGCGCCGTTGCCCATTTTGTGACGTGGCACACGGCCGGCCGAAACCCCTCGATCAAGACGAGCCGCGCCATTTGGGCGAAACCATCGCCGCGCTGCGCTTGAAATACGTCGTCATTACCAGCGTCGATCGCGACGA
>JAYTGZ010000189.1:0-13809 GCA_043733025.1 Pseudomonadota bacterium
GAAGAAGTCAATTACGACAAGAGCAAGCTGCGCGTGTCTGTGTTGATTTTCGGCCGGTCAACGCCGGTGGAATTGGATTTTGGACAGGTAGAAAAAGCGTAGTTCACGGACATTAAGGGCAGAGACGGCCAGTCTCGTTACGACCCACTTTATAGGAGTTAAACAATGGCAAAGAAAGTCGTCGGATACATCAAGTTACAAGTCCCGGCCGGTAAGGCGAATCCCAGCCCGCCTATCGGTCCCGCGCTGGGTCAGCGCGGCCTCAACATTATGGAATTCTGTAAGGCGTTCAATGCTCAAACCCAGGGCGTTGAAGTGGGCCTACCGATTCCTGTGGTGATCACCGCTTACGCGGACAAAAGCTTTACCTTCGTGATGAAGACACCGCCGGCCACCATCCTAATCAAGAAGGCCGCGAAGATCGATAAAGGTAGCGCCAAGCCCCATACCGATAAAGTTGGTAAGATCACCCGCGATCAAGCGGAACAAATTGCCAAAACCAAAATGCCCGATTTGACAGCGGCCGATTTGGATGCGGCGGTGCGGACCATCGCCGGCAGCGCGCGCAGCATGGGTATCGAAGTGGAGGGTGTAAAATGAGCAAGCTCTCGAAACGTTTGCAGGCATTGCAAAAGGGCGTCGATCGCAGCAAAACCTACGCCATCATTGACGCCATCGAGTTGGCCAAAACAACCGCCACCGCCAAGTTCGACGAGTCCATCGACGTGGCCATCAATTTGGGTATCGATGCCAAGAAATCCGACCAATCCGTTCGCGGCGCCGTCGTGCTTCCGCGCGGCACCGGCAAGACCATGCGCGTGGCCGTGTTCGCCCAGGGCGCGAATGCTAAGGCTGCCCAAGACGCGGGTGCTGACATAGTCGGCTTCGAGGACCTCGCGGAAAAGATCAAAGGCGGATTCATGGATTTCGACGTTGTGATCGCCAGTCCCGACGCCATGCGCGTCGTCGGCCCACTTGGCCAGATACTCGGTCCACGCGGCTTGATGCCGAACCCGAAAGTCGGCACGGTCACGCAAAACGTCGCCGAAGGGGTCAAGAACGCCAAGGCCGGTCAAGTGCAATACCGCGCCGATAAGGCCGGCATCGTTCAATGCACCATCGGCCGCGCGTCATTCCCGGTCGAGGCGCTGCAGGAAAATCTTTCGGCGTTGATCGCCGCAGTGAACAAAGCCAAGCCCGCAACGTCAAAAGGTATCTATTTAAGAAAAGTCTCCTTGTCCAGCACCATGGGTGCGGGCATACGGGTCGATCATGCAAGCCTGATGACAACGACTCAGGCGTGAGGAGTTTGGGCTGCCGATTGGCCGCTGTTCGGGCCGTTCGGCGGGTTATCCGAGACCGTTGGTGTCTATTCTGTGTGGGGTGAAAAGTGAAGAGTAAACGCAGGGCGCTCTTATCCGGTTTCGCTCCATCAGAGACTTAATTATCGAATCAACTGAACGGAAATCGAAGTGAGCCGCATTCAGCTGCTTCGTTTTTTGCCGGGCTGTTCGTAACCAACGCAGATGGCGTACCCCATGCAAACATGGCATCGAATTGTAACTGTCACGCAGTTTTAATGAGGTCTCCTGAATGCAAGGTCGCTATTCGAAAGGAAGCCGAGCGCAAGCTCGATTCCTTAATTTTTGAAGGAGAAGGACCTTGAGTCTTAATTTGGAACAGAAGCAAGCGGTAGTCGCTGAAATAGCCGCCAAGGTGAAGTCGGCGCAAGCTATCGTCCTTGCGGAATATCGCGGCATAACCGTCGGCGGTATGACGCAGCTTCGCGCCAAAGCACGGGCGTCCAACGTCTACCTGCGCGTGTTGAAAAACACCCTGGCCAGACGTGCCGTCGCCGAGACGCCGTTCGCCGGTTTATCCGATCAGATGGTCGGGCCGCTTGCCTACGGCATTTCGGACGATCCGGTTGCGGTCGCGAAAGTGCTGAGTGACTTCGCCAAAGCGAACGACAAGTTCGTTGTGAAGGGTGGGGCAATGGCTAATTTCGTGATGTCTTCGAAAGACGTCGCTAATCTAGCCAGCATGCCGAGCCGCGAACAACTCATCGCGAAGTTAATGGGCACGATGCAAGCGCCAATCGCCAAGTTTGTCCAGACGTTGAACGAAGTTCCGGCCAAGTTTGTGCGTACCCTCGCCGCTGTGCGCGATCAGAAGCAATCCGCTTAGTTTATCGAAGAGCTGTTTAATTCATTCAGGAGTTTATGATGTCGTTATCCAATGTTGAAATCCTTGACGCAATCGCCGCCAAGTCCGTGCTTGAAGTCTCCGAACTCATCAAGATGATGGAAGAGAAATTCGGTGTCTCTGCCGCGGCGACCGCCGTCGCGGCAACGCCCTCTGGTGGTGGCGCAGCCGCCCCCGCCGTGGAAGAGCAGACCGAATTCGCCGTGATCTTGACCGGTGCCGGCGACAATAAGGTGAACACCATCAAGATCGTGCGCCAGATCACCGGCCTGGGCTTAAAGGAAGCGAAAGATTTGGTCGATGGCGCACCGAAGCCCGTTAAAGAAGGCGTTTCCAAGGCGGATGCCGATGCGGTCGCGAAACAGTTGACCGAAGGTGGCGCGACTGCCGAAGTCAAGTAATCGCCAGTAAGTTGTACCGGCAGGCTGGTGTCATTTACACCAGCCTGCTCGTGTTTTTGGATGTAACAGTAATTTTGTGATGCAACTAAAGGCAGTATTGGGGATTCGTTTGCATCAAGTTCAGTACGTCGTCGTAGTGTCGCATCCTGCACCGAGTGAGATCGCCGATCTTGCTTCTGAGTTGGTTTAATTTTTAAACGGAGCCTTTATGAGCTATTCATTTACCGAGAAAAAACGCATACGCAAGAGCTTCGCCAAGCGCGCCAGTGTGCTTGACGTGCCATTTCTTCTCGCGACTCAGCTCGATTCCTTCAGTGAGTTTCTTCAAGCTGGAATTCCCCCTTTAGACCGTGCCAACCAAGGTTTGCAGTCCGCATTCACGTCTGTATTTCCGATTTCCAGCCACAGCGGCAACGCCCGTTTGGAGTACGTAAGCTATGTACTCGGCGTGCCGCCGTTCGATATGCTGGAATGCCAGCAGCGGGGTTTGACCTATGCCTCGCCGTTGCGCGCCAAGGTTCGGCTGACCATCATGGACAAAGAAGCGTCGAAGCCGACCATTAAGGAAGTCAAAGAACAAGAGGTCTACATGGGCGAGATTCCGCTCATGACGTCGACCGGTTCCTTCATCATCAACGGCACCGAGCGGGTGATCGTGTCCCAGTTGCATCGCAGCCCGGGAGTATTCTTCGAGCATGATCGAGGCAAAACTCACTCGTCCGGCAAGTTACTATTTTCCGCGCGGGTCATACCCTATCGCGGTTCCTGGCTCGATTTCGAGTTCGATCCGAAAGACTATCTCTATTTTCGCGTCGATCGCCGTCGCAAAATGCCGGTAAGCGTGTTGCTAAGGGCGTTGGGCTATACGCCGGAGCAAATTCTGGCCGAGTTTTTCATGACCGATACGTTTCACTTCAATAAGAAGGGTATTGAGTTCGAGGTCGTGCCGGAACGTATGCGTGGCGAGATCGCCAAGTTCGATATTTCGAACAAGACCGGCAAACTCATTGTCCAAAAGGACAAGCGCATCACCGTCAAGCACATCCGCGAAATGGAGCAAGCTGGGCTCAAGAAGTTGGAGGTGATAGAAGACTTCTTGTTGGGGCGTGTCGTCGCGCATAACGTCATCGATAAAGAAACGGGCGAAATATTACTCGCGGCCAACGACGAAATCACCGAAATCAATCTCGCGAAAATGATTCACGCCGGTGTGACTGAGACGAAGACGATTTACACCAACGATTTGGATCAAGGCGCCTACATATCCCAAACCCTGCGCGCGGACGATTGCGCAGATCAGAATGCAGCGCGGGTTGTCATCTATCGCATGATGCGCCCAGGTGAACCGCCGACCGAAGAGGCGGTAAAAGCCCTGTTCGGCGGGTTGTTTTTCAGCGAGGATCGCTATGATTTGTCTGCCGTCGGGCGGATGAAATTCAATCGCCGTGTCGGTCGTGAGGAATTGACCGGCAAGGGCACGTTGTCGAATGAAGATATCATCGCCGTTATTAAGATCTTGGTGGAGTTGCGGAACGGCCGCGGCGAAGTCGACGATATCGATCACCTCGGCAATCGCCGTGTTCGCTCCGTGGGCGAGTTGGCCGAGAACCAGTTCCGCGCCGGTTTGGTCCGCGTCGAGCGCGCCGTGAAGGAACGGCTGTCTCAAGCCGAGTCGGACAATCTGATGCCGCACGACTTGATCAATGCGAAACCCATTTCTGCCGCGATCAAGGAATTCTTCGGTTCGAGCCAATTGTCCCAGTTCATGGATCAAACCAATCCGCTCTCCGAGATCACCCACAAGCGCCGCGTTTCTGCGTTAGGCCCAGGAGGGTTGACTCGCGAGCGTGCTGGCTTCGAGGTGCGCGACGTGCATCCGACCCACTATGGTCGTGTGTGTCCGATCGAAACACCGGAAGGTCCAAATATCGGCTTGATCAACTCCTTGGCGCTGTACGCGCGAACGAATGAGTTCGGATTTTTGGAAACGCCCTATCGTAACGTCAAGAACGGCAAGGTAACGAAAGAAATCGAGTTCCTGTCGGCGATCGAGGAAAGCAATCATGTTATCGCGCAAGCCAACGCGCAACTCGATAAGTCTGGCGCATTTGTCGATGAATTTGTATCCTGCCGCCACAAAAATGAATTCACATTGATGCCGCCGGATCGCATCACCCACATCGACGTGGCGCCGGCGCAGATTGTGTCGGTTGCCGCATCGCTGATTCCGTTTCTGGAACACGACGACGCCAACCGTGCGCTGATGGGCTCCAACATGCAACGCCAGGCTGTTCCATGCTTACGAGCCGAGAAGTCATTGGTTGGCACGGGTATCGAGCGAACGGTGGCATTGGACTCTGGTACGGTCGTCTGCGCCCGTCGCGGTGGCGTGGTGGACTACGTCGACGCTTCCCGTATCGTGGTGCGTGTTAATGACGCCGAAACTCAAGCGGGTGAAGTGGGTGTGGATATTTATAATCTCACTAAATACACCCGGTCGAACCAAAACACCAATATCAATCAGCGGCCGGTGGTGAAAATTGGCGACATAATAAGCCGCAACGACGTAATCGCCGACGGCGCGTCCACGGACATCGGCGAGTTGGCACTGGGCCAAAACCTGCTGGTGGCGTTCATGCCGTGGAATGGGTTCAACTTCGAAGACTCGATTTTGATCTCCGAGCGCATTGTCGCCGATGACCGCTACACCTCAATCCACATCGAAGAACTTTCGGTGGTTGCGCGTGATACGAAGCTCGGCCCGGAAGAGATCACCCGTGACATTTCCAACCTATCCGAGCGCATGCTGGGCCGTCTCGATGATTCCGGTATTATCTATATCGGCGCGGAAGTAGAAGCCGGCGACGTTTTGGTCGGCAAGGTTACGCCGAAGGGTGAAACCCAACTCACTCCGGAAGAGAAATTATTGCGCGCAATCTTCGGCGAAAAAGCATCGGATGTGAAAGATACGAGTTTGCGTGTGCCTTCCGGTATGTCCGGCACCGTGATAGACGTGCAAGTGTTTACCCGTGAGGGCATCGAGCGTGACAAGCGCGCGCAGCAAATCATCGACGAAGAACTAAAACACGTCAAAACGGATCTCGCCGACCAAATGCGTATCGTTGAGAACGATGCCGCCGAACGGATTGAGCGTTTGTTGTTGAACAAGATCGCTAAAGGGGGGCCGAAAAAACTGGCCAAAGGCGCCAAGATCACCAAGGCGTACCTCGGCGAAATCAGTCGTTCGGAATGGTTTGACGTGCGTGTGGCCAATGACGAAGTTGCCCTGCAACTAGAATCGATCAAAGATAGCCTAACGCAAAAGCGCGCCGAGTTCGAGAAATTGTTCGAAGAGAAAAAGAAAAAGCTCACGCAAGGCGATGAGTTGCCGCCTGGGGTGCAAAAGATGGTCAAGGTATATGTCGCGGTGAAGCGCCGTTTACAGCCCGGCGACAAGATGGCGGGCCGTCATGGCAATAAGGGCGTGATCTCCAAGATTGTCCCGATTGAAGACATGCCCTTTACCGCCGAGGGGACGCCGATGGATGTGGTGTTGAATCCGCTGGGCGTGCCTTCTCGGATGAACGTGGGCCAGATATTGGAAACACATTTGGGCTGGGCCGCAAAAGGGTTGGGACTGAAGATCGGCGAAATGCTAAAGGCGCAAGACAATATCGCCAAGCTGCGCAGGTTCCTAGACAAGATCTACAACTCGACCGGCAAAAAAGAAGAGTTGGAGTCTTTCACCGATCAAGAAATATTAGAACTGGCGCGCAACCTGCGGAATGGTGTGCCCTTCGCCACGCCGGTATTCGACGGCGCGACCGAAGCGGAAATCAAGGACATGCTTGAGCTTGCGGGTTTGCCGCGTTCAGGTCAGATAAAACTCATCGATGGCCGTACCGGTGAAGCATTCGATCGTACCGTGACCGTCGGTTACATGCACATCCTTAAACTGCATCACTTAGTCGATGACAAGATGCACGCCCGTTCGACCGGGCCGTACAGCTTGGTGACGCAACAGCCGCTTGGTGGCAAGGCGCAATTCGGCGGCCAGCGCTTCGGTGAGATGGAGGTGTGGGCGTTGGAAGCCTACGGGGCAGCGTACACTTTGCAAGAGATGCTAACCGTGAAGTCGGACGACGTGAATGGCCGAACGAAAGTTTATGAGAGCATCGTCAAAGGCGAACACAAGATCGATGCGGGCATGCCGGAATCCTTCAACGTGCTGGTGAAGGAAATTCGTTCGCTTGCCATCGACATTGATCTCGATCGGTTCTGACGGAACTTGATCAAACGCTATCGAAGATAGAATTATTGACTAGCTGTGCCTCACGCCAACAGGAGTGAACGATGAAAGCGCTATTAGACTTATTTAAGCAGGTAACCCAAGAAGAAGAGTTCGATGCGATTCGCATAGGCCTTGCGTCACCCGAGAAAATCCGTTCCTGGTCCTACGGCGAAGTGAAGAAGCCCGAGACCATCAACTATCGTACGTTCAAACCCGAGCGCGATGGCTTGTTCTGCGCGAAAATTTTCGGACCGATCAAAGACTACGAATGTTTGTGTGGAAAGTATAAACGTCTCAAACATCGCGGCGTCATCTGCGAAAAATGTAACGTTGAAGTTACGCTGTCCAAAGTGCGTCGCGAGCGCATGGGTCATATCGAACTGGCGAGCCCGGTCGCACACATTTGGTTTTTGAAGTCCCTGCCTTCTCGTCTGGGCATGGTGCTGGACATGACATTGCGTGATATCGAGCGCGTGCTGTATTTCGAGGCCTACGTCGTGACCGATGGCGGTATGACTTCATTGCAGCGCGGTCAATTGCTTACGGAAGACGATTACCTCGCTAAGCTGGAAGAGTACGGCGACGATTTCTCGGCGGCCATGGGCGCCGAAGGTGTACGCGATCTGCTGCGTAAGCTCGACCTCCATCGCGAAATGGAGCGCCTGCGCACGGAATTGGCAAGCACCGGATCCGATACCAAGATCAAGAAAATCGCTAAGCGGCTCAAGGTGCTCGAAGCGTTTTCCCGCTCGGGTGTAAAGCCGGATTGGATGATCCTGGCGGTGCTGCCAGTACTGCCGCCGGAATTGCGTCCGTTAGTGCCCCTGGATGGTGGCCGCTTTGCGACGAGTGATCTGAATGACCTCTACCGCCGCGTGATTAATCGTAACAACCGTTTGCGTCGGCTGCTGGAACTCAAGGCACCAGAGATTATTGTTCGCAACGAAAAGCGTATGTTGCAGGAGTCCGTGGATTCGCTGCTGGATAATGGTCGTCGCGGCAAAGCCATGACGGGCGCCAACAAGCGCCCGCTCAAGTCGCTGGCTGACATGATTAAGGGCAAGAGCGGCCGCTTCCGTCAGAATTTATTGGGTAAACGTGTCGATTACTCCGGACGGTCCGTCATCGTGGTGGGCCCGCAACTTAAGTTGCATCAGTGCGGGCTGCCGAAAAAAATGGCGCTGGAGTTATTCAAGCCCTACATCTTTAACCGCCTTGAAGTCATGGGACTTGCAACGACTATCAAGGCCGCAAAGCGCATGGTAGAGGCGGAAGAGCCGGTCGTTTGGGATATTTTAGAAGAAGTGATTCGCGAGCACCCGGTGTTGCTAAACCGGGCGCCGACGCTGCATCGCTTGGGTATTCAGGCCTTTGAGCCGGTATTGATCGAAGGTAAGGCGATCCAATTGCATCCGCTAGTCTGCGCCGCATTCAACGCTGACTTTGACGGTGATCAGATGGCCGTTCACGTGCCGTTGTCGCTTGAAGCGCAGATGGAAGCGCGCACGCTGATGCTGGCTTCCAACAATATCTTGTCGCCCGCAAACGGTGACCCTATCATCGTTCCGTCCCAGGATATTGTGTTGGGCCTGTATTACATTACCCGCGATCGTATTAACGCGGCCGGTGAAGGCGCCATGTTTAGCGATGTGTCCGAAGTCTCTCGTGCCTATGAATCTCGCAAAGTCGAACTGCATGCTCGGGTACAGGTCCGCATCAAAGAATTGGAGATTAGCGAAGAGGGGGAACGCAAAGAAAAGGTCACGCGTTACGAGACCACCGTCGGGCGGGCATTGCTATCGGAAATTCTGCCGGATGGACTGCCGTTTCAGTTGATCAACAAAGTGCTCAAAAAGAAGGAAATTTCACGCCTCATCAATGCCAGCTTCCACCGTTGCGGCTTGCGTGAAACCGTTATCTTCGCCGACAAGTTGATGCAAACGGGCTTTAGTCTCGCGACCCGCGCGGGCATCTCCATCGCGGTCGATGACATGCTCGTTCCGGATCAGAAGGGAGCGATTATTTCCAGCGCTGAAAAAGAAGTGAAGGAGATCGAGTCCCAATACACGTCCGGCTTGGTTACGCAGGGCGAGCGCTACAACAAAGTGATCGATATTTGGAGTCGCGCCGGTGACCATGTGGCCAAAGCCATGATGGAGCAGCTCGGTTCCGAGCCTGTGGTGGATCGCAAGGGCAAGAGCGTCAACCAGGAATCCTTCAACTCTATCTACATGATGGCTGACTCCGGTGCCCGAGGTTCCGCGGCGCAAATTCGCCAACTCGCAGGTATGCGTGGCCTGATGGCTAAGCCAGATGGCTCCATCATCGAAACACCGATCACCGCGAACTTCCGAGAAGGCTTGAATGTATTGCAGTACTTTATTTCAACCCACGGCGCACGTAAGGGCCTGGCGGATACGGCGCTGAAGACCGCGAACTCCGGTTACCTCACGCGCCGCTTGGTGGACGTCACGCAGGACTTGGTCGTGACGGAACTGGATTGCGGCACCACAAATGGCATGAATATGCGCGCGCTGGTCGAGGGTGGCGAGGTCGTAGAGCCGTTACGCGAACGTATTCTCGGTCGCGTGGCCGCCATCGACATTCTAAGTCCCGAAAGTGGCGTGACCATGATCGATGCTGGGGTGCTGCTTGACGAGTCCGTGGTCGACGCGATCGAGGCCGCCGGCATCGACGAGGTAAAGGTTCGTACGCCACTTAATTGCGAAACGCGACACGGTCTGTGCGTTCGCTGCTATGGTCGAGATCTGGGTCGAGGTAGTACCGTGAACGTGGGTGAAGCCATTGGCGTTATCGCCGCGCAATCGATCGGTGAACCGGGAACCCAGCTCACGATGCGGACATTCCACATCGGTGGTGCGGCTTCCCGTGCAGCGGTGGTGAGCCAAGTCGAGAGCAAATCTAACGGCGTAGTGCGATTCATGCCAACCATGCGCTACGTGACCAACGCGCGCAATGAGCCAGTGGTTATTTCTCGCAGCGGCGAGATCATCGTCGTCGACGACGCGAGCCGCGAGCGCGAGCGTCACAAGATTCCCTACGGGGCGTTGTTAAGCGTTCAGGACGGAAACAAAGTGAAAGCGGGCCAAGTCCTTGCGATGTGGGATCCCCACACCCGTCCGATCATCACCGAATACGCTGGTGAAGTGCGTTTCGAGAACGTCGAGGAAGGCGTGACCGTTGCCAGGCAAATCGACGATGTAACGGGCCTGTCGACGCTGGTGGTGATCGATCCCAAACGCCGCGGCTCGGCACAGTCCAAGGGTCTGCGCCCCCAGGTGAAACTGTTGAACGAAAAGGGCCAGGAGGTGAAGATACCGAACTCCGACACGCCGGTGAACTATACCTTCCAGATCGGCGCGATTATTACCGTGAAGAATGGCCAACAGGCCTTGATCGGTGAAGTGTTGGCGCGTATCCCGCAGGAATCGTCTAAGACCCGGGACATCACCGGTGGTCTACCGCGAGTGGCGGAACTGTTCGAGGCGCGTTCGCCGAAGGATGCGGGTTTGCTTGCGGAGGCGTCAGGCACTATTTCCTTCGGTAAAGACACCAAGGGCAAGCAGCGTTTGATCATCACCGATCTCGATGGGGTGGCCCACGAGTACCTGATTCCCAAGGAAAAGCACATCACGGTGCATGACGGTCAAGTGGTTAACAAGGGCGAGATGATCGTCGACGGACCGGTGGATCCCCACGATATTTTGCGTCTTCTCGGTATCGAGGCGTTGATGCGTTATATTACCGATGAGGTGCAGGACGTTTATCGATTGCAAGGCGTGAAGATTAACGATAAGCACATCGAAGTAATTGTTCGCCAGATGCTGCGCCGTGTCCAGATATTAAGCGCGGGCGATACTGCCTTCATCCCCGGCGAGCAGGTGGAGCGTGCCGTTGTGTTGTCCGAGAACGAAGCGGTCAGCAAAGACGGAAAACATTCCTCGACCTACCAGAACATCCTACTGGGTATCACGAAGGCCTCGCTGTCGACGGATTCATTCATTTCCGCCGCGTCGTTCCAAGAGACCACCCGCGTTCTGACAGAAGCGGCAATCATGGGCAAAAAGGACGAACTTCGCGGTCTGAAGGAGAACGTTATCGTTGGCCGTCTCATCCCGGCTGGGACCGGGCTTGCGTACCACAACACGCGCCGCAAGCGCAGCAAGGGCGACGACCTGCCTCAAAGCCGTGGTCTAGGGCTTTATGATGAAGATGTAAGCGTAGACAGCGAGCAGGTTGCTTGACAGGGTCAGGCACGCATCGTACACTCGCAGTCTTTTTGCGATCCGAATCCGCTCTGGGTAATTTCCCCTTTGCCGGTTGATAGCGATTCTTTGGACACGTATGCCAACAATTAATCAACTCACACGTAAACCGCGTGTCAAGCCCATCACTAAAAGTAAGGTGCCGGCGCTCGCTTCCAGCCCTCAAAAACGTGGTGTATGTACTCGTGTTTACACGACTACACCAAAGAAGCCTAACTCCGCGCTGCGTAAAGTAGCGAAGGTGCGGCTGACCAATGGGTTTGAGGTGATCGGCTACATCGGCGGTGAAGGGCATAACCTGCAGGAACACTCGGTTGTGCTGATCCGCGGCGGTCGCGTAAAGGATTTGCCCGGTGTGCGTTATCACATTGTCCGTGGCAGTTTAGATACCGCCGGCGTTAAAGACCGCAAGCAAAGTCGTTCGAAGTATGGCGCCAAGCGCCCTAAAGCAGCCTAACTGAATTGATCTAAGGTACACAAATGCCACGTCGTAGAGAAGTCCCGAAGCGTGAAATCCTTCCCGATCCAAAGTACAAAAATGAGGACATCGCGAAGTTCATGAATGTCATCATGACGCGCGGTAAGAAATCCGTCGCGGAGCGCATCGTATATGGCGCCCTCGATCAGATTTCGAAAAAATCCGGCAAGGATCCGTTGGAGGTGTTCACCACGGCACTAAGTAATTCCAAGCCCCTCGTAGAAGTCAAGAGCCGCCGCGTGGGTGGGGCGAACTATCAGGTGCCGGTGGAAGTGCGTTCCGTTCGCCGTACGGCGCTGGCGATGCGCTGGTTACGCGAAGCTGCCCGCAAGCGTAGCGAGAAGTCTATGTGGGGCCGATTGGCGGCCGAGTTGCTTGAAGCGTCTGAGGGCAAGGGCGGTGCAATCAAAAAGCGCGAAGAAGTGCACCGCATGGCGGAAGCAAATAAAGCCTTCGCCCATTATCGGTTTTAGTTCGCCGGAACCCATTCAAGAGAGATAGGCAAGTATCGTGGCACGCAAGACTCCCATAGAACGTTATCGTAACATCGGTATTAGCGCCCATATCGACGCTGGCAAGACGACGACGACTGAGCGCATACTGTTTTACACGGGCATCACCCACAAGATCGGTGAGGTGCACGATGGCGCGGCCACCATGGACTGGATGGAGCAAGAGCAAGAACGCGGCATCACGATTACGTCCGCCGCAACGACTTGCTTCTGGAGCGGCATGGATAAGCGCTTCCCGGAGCATCATATCAACATCATCGACACCCCCGGCCACGTTGACTTCACCATTGAAGTAGAGCGCAGCATGCGTGTGCTGGATGGCGCATGCATGGTTTATTGTGCCGTGGGCGGTGTTCAGCCCCAGTCGGAAACCGTGTGGCGTCAGGCCAACAAGTATAAAGTACCCCGCTTGGCGTTCGTCAACAAGATGGACCGTACTGGCGCGAGTTTCTTTAAAGTCTACGAGCAGATGAAGTCTCGGCTCAAGGCGAACCCCGTGCCAATTCAGATTCCCATCGGCGCCGAAGAGAAATTTCAGGGCGTTGTCGATTTGATCCGCATGAAGGCTATCTTTTGGGACGAAGCGTCCCAGGGCATGAAGTTCGAGTTGCGCGACATTCCTGCTGAACTGCAAGCTGACGCCGAAGAGTGGCGCGAAAAGATGCTCGAAAGCGCAGCGGAAGCCTCTGAAGAACTCATGAATAAATACCTCGAAGAGGGCGATCTCTCCGAGGAGGATATCAAGAAAGCCTTACGTCAACGCACCATCGCGTTCGAGATTGTTCCAATGTTGTGCGGATCGGCGTTTAAAAATAAAGGTGTGCAGGCGCTGTTAGACGCGGTGATCGAGTTCATGCCCGCGCCAACGGATATTCCGCCAGTTACGGGTCAGCTCGACAATGGCGCGGTAGCCAGTCGTAAGGCGAGCGACGATGAACCCTTCTCGGGTTTGGCGTTCAAGATCATGACAGACCCTTTCGTTGGTCAGTTGATCTTCTTCCGAGTTTATTCGGGCGTCATCAATTCGGGTGACACGATTTACAACCCGATCAAGGGCAAGAAAGAGCGTGTGGGTCGTCTGTTGCAAATGCACGCGAATCAGCGCCTTGATATCAAGGAAGTTCGCGCCGGTGACATCGCCGCGGCAGTGGGTTTGAAAGAGGCCACTACCGGCGATACGCTTTGTGATCCAAACAAGGTGATCACGCTGGAAAAAATGGATTTTCCCGATCCGGTGATTCACGTCGCTGTGGAGCCGAAGACAAAAGCCGACCAGGAAAAGATGGGTGTCGCGCTGAATCGTTTGGCGCAGGAAGATCCTTCGTTCCGCGTGCGCTCCGATGAGGAATCGGGACAGACCATTATTTCCGGCATGGGCGAGTTGCATCTGGAAGTTCTGGTTGAGCGCATGAAGCGCGAATTCGGCGTGGAAGCCAATGTGGGTGCGCCGCAAGTCGCTTATCGCGAAGCCATCCGCAAGTCGGTTGAAGTCGAAGGTAAATTCGTCAAGCAATCCGGCGGTCGTGGCCAATACGGCCACGTGTGGTTGAAGGTCGAGCCGAATGAAACCGGTAAGGGCTTCGAGTTCGTGGATGCCATCAAGGGTGGTTCCGTGCCGCGCGAATTTATCCCGGCG
>JAYTGZ010000190.1:0-2780 GCA_043733025.1 Pseudomonadota bacterium
CCCGTGATCCACAGGCCACCCTCGGCGTCGAGGGTCAACCCGTCGGGCAACGTGTTGTCGTCGAACTGCGCGACTATCTGGCGATTGCCGGTACTACTATCCTTGCGCAGCGGGTAGCGCACCAGCCGATGTGAGAAGGTCTCGTTGACATACATCCAGTGTCCATCAAGTGATATCCGGCATTCATTGGGCGTGCATAGGTCCTCGGCGACGATCCGAGCGCTATGCGGTTGGTCGATATTGTCGATCACGGCCAGGAATCCGTCCTGAATGTCCGCCCGGAAGATGTTGCGACCCGCGCCTGGATGGGATCGAAACATCACCGTGATCCAGATGCGCTCGCGCTCGTCGATCCATACGAAGTTCACCGCCGGCAAGCGCTCACCCGAAATCTCGGTAAGCCACGGCTCGCGGTTTCCGCTTTCGTGCAGACGCCACATGCCACCCTCTGCCCCAAGGTTGGCGATAAGCAGCCCCCGGTCTCGCAGCAGCGCTATGCCGTTGGGCATGAAGGCTGTGTCTTCGCGCCGTGCAACGCAGCCGATGCTCGACTGACTGCCGTCGGGGTTGATCCGAACGACGCCTCCGCGCCAGTCAGAGCAATACAGGCACCCTGCTTGTGTGGCTAGCACGCACTCGGGACGCATCAAATCGCGTCCCATGAACTTGACCTCATCGAGGTTCAGGCGGAACGATTCGGACATGTTTGCTCACTTTCCTTGTGCCCAAGTGGCGCGCCGGGGCGAACGCGCCTGATTGTACAAGATCGGAGAGAAACCGTGTGACCGCAGGCGTAAGTTCTAGTGTGATTGCCATACTAATTGTTATACCCTGAGAATCTCTGCACAACGCCAAGTGGGCCCGCCACTTTATTGGGCCTGCAAGTCGTAATACCGAGGCGAATCCGCCCATGCCTCGGTCACTTCTCTTGCGGACGTTGCGCGAACGGAATCTTTCGGCGTCGCCGGAACGGCGGCGCTCGCCATGGGTGTATGTTCGGAACTGACCGAACGTTTGGGGAACCTGCAGAAGGCTGATCCAGCGCCGCAGCCGCAGTTCAAGGGCACTACAGCGGTTTTGATAATTGGGTGGCAGTGTATTTGCTAATGGTAAGCTAACCCTCACCTCATCCCGCCGACGCGGGGTATTCCCTCGCCACGCGTGCAAGGGTTGGGGATGAGGGCGCCACGCGCCGCATATTGCGTGGAGGTTTAACAACATTGACCAGCTCAGGAAGACAATGAAGAAACTTCGACAATTCGCGCTAATCCTACTAACCTGCGGGGCCTGCCTGGCGGTGGCTGACGACGCGAGTTTTAACTTGAAGGAAATCGCGCCGGGTATTTTTGTGCACCAGGGCAAGATGGTCGCGGAGCGCACGCCCGCCAACATGGGCGACCAGGCGAACATCGGCTTCATCGTCGGCGAGAAATGCGTCGCGACGCTGGATGCCGGCGGCAGCATGAAGGTCGGTTTACTCCTGCGCGAGGCAATCAAGAAAACCACCGACAAGCCGATTTGCTATGTCATCAACAGCCATGTCCATCCCGACCACATGTTCGGTAACGCCGCATTCAAAGGCGACAACGTGACCTTCATCGGCCACGAGCGGCTGGCGAAAGCGGCCGCCGCGCGCAACAGCAACTACACCAATTCGCTTAAGCGCGACCTGGGCGATATGGCGAACGGCAGCGAACTCACGCCGCCGACGACCACTATCAAGGCTGGTGAAACGTTGGAATTGGATCTTGGCGGGCGCAAACTTAAAGTCCAGGCCTGGCCTGTCGGCCATACGGATAACGACGTCAGCGTGTTCGACGAGCAAACGCAAACCCTGTGGTTAAGTGATCTTTTGTTCATCGATCACGTGCCAGCCATGGACGGCAGCATCCCTGGCTGGCTGAAAGTGATCGCCGAGCTTAAAAAGATTCCCGCCAAGCTGGTGATACCCGGCCATGGACCGGCGACGGCGCCCTGGCCCAGCGCCATCGAGCCCGAAGAACGTTACCTGGCGAAGGTCGCAGATGGCGTACGTAAGGCGTTAAAGAACAAACAGACTATTCAAGAAGCCATTGAAAACGTCGGCTGGGATGAGAAGGACAAATGGCAGCAGTTCGAGAATTTCCATCGCCGGACGGTGACGGCAACGTATGCCGAGTTGGAGTGGGAAGACTAAGTTATAATTATCGAGTGACCAGGTCGAAGGTATCGTCGTGAAAGTTAGCGCAACATTGAAGCAAGGTTTTATCGGCAGCCTAGTAGCCGGGCTGTTGGGATTGAGCCTGGCTGCGTTCGCAGCCGACGCGATTCCCGATGGCGACCAAACCGAAGTCTGGCAAAAGGTGCGCAAGAGCTATTTCGAAGGCCGAATCATTACCGATGACATTGACGGTAAAGTCGTCGCTCTAAAAGCGCCGAGGCGGGCGGAAGATGCCTCTACTGTACCGATCCAAATCAAGACCGGTTTGATTCAAACCAAGGATCGCTATATCAAGAAGCTTTATCTTTTCATCGACGCTAACCCGTCCCCCGTTGCGGCAATTTTCAGCTTTACGCCGGAAAGCGGCCGCGCCGACATCGACACTCGGGTGCGCATCGAGGCCTATTCGCACATGCGCGCCGTGGCGGAAATGAACGACGGCAAGCTTTACATGGCGACTCATTACATCAAGGCCGCGGGCGGTTGTTCGGCGGCGAACGGCACTTTGCCGGATTACGCGAATTTCCAGCCGAAGCTCAAGTTCAAGATCGATCCCAACGTTGAAAAAGGTCAGCCGACT
>JAYTGZ010000191.1:0-2792 GCA_043733025.1 Pseudomonadota bacterium
AGATCGGTCACGATAGACCGAAACAGCCGGTCACGATTCGCCGGAATCGTCGGTCACGATAGTCCGAAATGACCGGTCACGATGGGCCGAAATACCCACTAACCGCCTACGAATTCAAAAAACTGTCTCCTACACCTCCAAAGGCAAGCAATGGCGTGGAACCTGAGGCAAGCGCGATCGTGCGAACGGCTCACGTTGTCGAGCTTCAATGATTCCATTGGACATCGGGAACGATGAAAACGCATCGGCTACCGCCGCTGTGCCTGTTCCCAATAGCGGAAGAAGTGGTCGTCCGTAATTGCCAGTTCCCAAACGAGACCCCAATTCCCTGCATTTGTCCCTGCATTTGAGATTTTTTCTCTTAGCTCACTTTTGAAGGAAATTTATGAACACCACCCGTCGCACATTTATTACATTGGTCGCCACTACTAGCGCCGCAGTGATGGCGACTAACACATTTGCCCAGACCAAACTGGACGAAACGATCGGGCAGGCCGTTGCCTTAGGCTGTGCGCATGACAGCTCTAAGGTCGACGGCAAGAAATATCCCAAACACGTGAAAACCCAAATGTGCGGCAATTGTATTTTGTGGCAATCCCAGGCTACTGATCCTTGGGGCAACTGCCCCTTATTTGCGGGCAAGCAGGTAAACGCTAAGGGCTGGTGCAGCACCTGGGCCAAGAAGGTCTAAGTGGAACCGCGCCGTCGTTTTGGCGCTGAGTCGTCGGGACGTGCATACTTTGAGGCAATCCTCGTATGAAAGTTATTGTCACTGGTGTTACCGGCGCAATTGGTAGTGCCTTAACGTTGCAACTCGCCTCGCTCGGGCATTCATTGTTGATCTCGGCACGCAACAACGTCAAACTTGAAGTGCTTGCCACCCGTACCGCCAGCGCCACGACATGCGCCACGGATATCACTGACCCCGCTGGATTCGCCCGACTGTGCTCGGCTGCAGATGAAGCGGGTCCGTTTGACGCATTGGTGAACTGCATTGGTTCGACGATCGTTCGCCCACTACACTTGACGTCGGTCGCTGATTGGGAAGCGCAGTTCGCAATTAACGCCACCACCTCATTCAATTTATTGAAGTGGTTCATCATGCAGGCCTTGAAAGCTGGTTTACCGGCTCAAGCCGTACTCATCAGCTCAGTAGTCGCGCATGCGGGGTTCGCTAATCATGAGGCGATTGCTGCGGCCAAGGCGGCGGTGACGGCCCTCGCGATGAGCGCCGCAGCGACCTATGCGGACAAAGGTATTCGCGTCAACATTGTGGCCCCAGGACTCACGCGCTCTACCCTGACCCAGCGTTTCATCGCAACACCGGACGCGGAGGCGCGCTCGGCGGCAACGATTCCGACACAGCGCATCGGTGAGCCCGATGAGGTCGCCGGCACGATTGTATTTTTACTATCGCCCGCCGCCGCGCACATTACCGGCCACGTGATTCGAGTGGATGGCGGTCAGGCAGTGTTGCGGCCTTTGCCGCGCCGCGCTGTCGGCCACTAACGCGCTTTTATGAGCAATCGTCGATCAAGGATTCAAAGGACGGCAACTTGACGACCCATCGGACAGCGGTATGGTTCAAGTAGTCTGGTTTAAGCGCGATCTGCGCGTGTATGACCACGCGCCGCTCACACACGCCGCATCGCTTGGACCGCTCCTTGCAATCTACGTGTATGAACCGGCTGTGATGGAGGCGCCGGATTTCGCGGCCCAGCATTTGGGGTTCATCAATGAGTCACTCGCCGAGCTCAACGCCGCGCTTGTTGCTCGTGGCGGCCGCCTGGATCGTCTGCACGGTGATATGCAAGCGGTCCTGGAACGGCTATTCATTACCACGCGCTTCACTGACCTTTGGAGCCACGAAGAAACCGGCAACGCCGTCACGTACCGGCGCGACGTCGCGGTGGCGGCGTGGCGCCGATCGCGTGGCGTTACTTGGCACGAGATACCGCAAAACGGCGTCGTGCGAAGACTTAAAGACCACAATGCTGGGCTAAGCGCTTTGTGGAACGAATGACCCAGCCGCTATCTTTGGCGCCAGAAAGCATTACCGCTGCCGCAGTCCGGATCGAATCTTCTGAACCGATGGAGGCTGCTAATTTTCGCCTTCACACCGTTGACAAGCCAACGCGCCAGCGGGGCGGTCGGAATGCGGGGATCGCTTTACTCAAGAGCTTCTTAGATAATCGCGGCCAGCACTATCGGCAAGCGATGTCCAGTCCACTTTCCGCCCTGACCGATTGCTCCCGCCTTTCGGCCCACATTGCGTATGGAACGTTATCGCATCGCGAAGATGGGGTCTGAGTAGCAATTGGACGGGTATGGGAATCTTCCCATATCCGTCGTTATGGGAAGCCCATGATGATGGGAAGTATCCTGATGCGGGGTGGTAGCAACCGCCTGCCCGGCAGGCGTTTTTCACAACCCATGCCCTGATTTTGCTTCCCATAACGCGGTGGCTCGCGGTTGCACCTCTGATGTTTCTTACGATACTCAGGAAAATCAATCGGACCGTCCTACCGAATGACGTTCCGCGTTCGGTAAGACGATCCTCTGGCCGCTTATCGTAGAGTCGCTCCTTGTAGCGCCGCAATGAGCTTGTCCGGTGCCGTGAATCGTCCTCGTTTGAGCGTCGGCGGCGTCACCTTTTCGATGGCGTCGATTTTCTCCATCGGATCCATACGCAGATAGATTTCCGTGGTTTGCATTTGTGCATGCCCAAGCCACAACGATACCTTGCGCAGATCGCCGGTCGCTTGGAGCATCATCATCGCACAGGCATGCCG
>JAYTGZ010000192.1:0-3396 GCA_043733025.1 Pseudomonadota bacterium
CTCGTACATGCGCACGCGTTCAATAGTGTCGAACATGCACGGGGAGCCGCATCCAGCTTGGCTCTGGCCCTAGGCCAGTGGCTAGCCTAGGGCTACCCCGCCAGGCAGATTGCCTGACTATTGATTTCCATGCCCGACCCAGGTATTGATCACCTGCCGTGCCGAATCGATGACTTCGCTCGCCGTGAGCCCAATGGGGCCGGCGCCGTTGGCGACGCAATGATCCGCTGCGGCGCCATGCAGAAAAACACCGTACAGCATGGCATGTTCGGCGCTCAATCCTTGCGCCATCAGCGCCGCGATCATGCCGGCTAGCGCATCGCCCATGCCGGCGCTGGCGAGGCCGGGATTGCCGCTGGTGTTGATGTGCCACTTACCGTCGCGAGTGATGCAGATGCTGCCGGCGCCTTTCAATACGACATGGCTATGCAATTGATTGACGAGCTCGCGGGCGGCGGCGAGGCGGTCGTTTTGCACATTGCCGGTCAGGGTGCCGAGCAGCCGCGCGGCTTCGGCGGGGTGGGGCGTGATGAGGGTCGTTGCTTCGCGATTGTGTAGCGCGAGTTGCAGGTCCGGCTCAGCGGCGATCCAGGTCAGTGCATCGGCGTCGAGCAATAATGGCCACTCCGTCTCGATGGCTCGCACCAATAGGCGTTTTGCCGCGACGGATTTGCCCAAACCGGGCCCGACGATAAGCGCGCTGATGTTCGCCAGGCTGAGTATTTCTTCAGCGTCGCGCAGCATCAATTCGGCATGCAGTGGATCCACGCTCGGTGCGTCCTTCGCAACCAGGCCGGCAAACACGCGTCCGGCGCCGAGCTTGAGCGCCGCGCGGGCCGCGAGCAACGGCGCGCCCACCATGCCTTCCGCGCCGCCGATAATGGCGACGTCGCCGAACTGGCCTTTGTGGGAATTCTTCTTGCGCGGCCTAAGTAAATGCTTGATCGTGACATCCCGCAGCAGGCGTCCTTCGGCGCCGACGTACTCTTCCGCCGCGAGTCCGAGGCCGGCGACGTGAACGTTGCCGCAGTAGTCGAGCCCGTCGCGGGTGAGCAGACCGGGTTTCAGCGCGATGAAGGTCACGGTATCCCGCGCCGGTAAAGCGATGCCCTTCACCATGCCGGTATCGCTATCGAGTCCGCTCGGAATATCGAGGGCGAGCACGGGTAGGTTCCGCGCGATCACTTCTTCAATCAGTTTTCGATAGGCGCCGGAAATTTCCCGCGTGAGACCGATGCCGAACAGACCATCAATCACTAGGTCATAACGCTTGCCGGCCGGGATAGTTTCGCTGATCGAGCCGCCGGCTTCCTGCCACATGGTGTATGCGTTGGCGGCGTCGCCGGCGATTTTTTTCGGATCGCCGCGCACTACTACATCGACGTGGTACCACCAGCGCTTCAAATGGCGCGCGACCACGTAGGCATCGCCGCCGTTGTTGCCGGGGCCCGCGAGCACCAACACGCTGGTGGCGTTTTCACCGAGCAAGCCGCGGGCGATGTCGGCCGCCGCCTCGCCGGCACGCTCCATCAATTGCATGCGCGGATTGTCGTCGGCGGCCGCTTGTTCGATCAGCCGAATCTGCGCCGTCAGATAAATCGGTTCGGTCTTACCCAGCACGATCGCGAGGGGCATAGATAGGACGCGGCGGCGTGAGCACCGTATTGATCGCGTGCTCAGCGGTGAAAGGATAATCCAAGCTGTAATGCAGGCCGCGGCTTTCGTGGCGGGCGAGGGCGCATTGCACGATGAGGTCGGCGCTCAGCACTAGGTTACGCAACTCGATCAGATCGTTGCTGACACGGAAGTTGCTGTAGTACTCGTTGATTTCGTCGGACAGCAATTTGATGCGGTGTTGCGCACGCTGCAAGCGTTTCGTCGTGCGCACGATGCCGACATAGTCCCACATGAAGCGGCGCAACTCAGCCCAGTTATGGGAGATGACGATTTCCTCGTCGGCATCGGTGACGCGGCTTTCGTCCCAGGGCGGCAGACCGGGGACATCCGGTGTTGCCGAGTTGAGTATGTCTTCCGCCGCCGCTTGGCCAAATACCAAACATTCGAGCAGTGAGTTGCTCGCCAAACGATTGGCGCCATGCAATCCGGTATGGGCGACTTCGCCGACGGCGTAAAGATTGTCAACGTCAGTGCGCGCATCGAGATCCGCCATTACCCCGCCGCAACTATAGTGCGCCGCGGGCACCACGGGAATCGGCTGCTTGGAGATGTCGATGCCGAGTTCCATGCAGCGCTTCATGATGTTGGGGAAGTGTTCGCGCAGAAACGCCGCGGGTTTGTGCGAGATGTCGAGGTCGACGCAATCGAGACCGCGCTTTTTCATCTCAAAGTCGATGGCGCGGGCGACCACATCGCGCGGCGCGAGTTCGGCGCGTTCATCATGGGCCGACATGAAGCGCGTGCCGTCGGGCAGTTTCAACAAGCCGCCTTCGCCACGTACCGCTTCCGAGATCAAGAATGATTTCGCGTGAGGATGGAACAAACAAGTCGGATGAAACTGAATGAACTCCATGTTCGCCACGCGGCAGCCGGCGCGCCAGCCCATGGCCACGCCATCGCCCGTGGCGATATCCGGATTGGTGGTGTAGAGGTATACCTTGCCCGCGCCGCCCGCCGCCAGCACGGTATTCGGCGCGGCGATGGTTATCACCGCGTCGGTGGTTTTGTCGAGCACGTAGGCGCCGTAACAGCGTTGCGCGTCGCGGCCCAGGCGTTTGCCGGTGATGAGATCGATGGCGATATGATGTTCGAATAGCGTGATATTCGGCTGCCGTTGAACTTGCTCCGTGAGCGTGAGTTGCACCGCGTGACCGGTGGCATCTTCGACGTGCAAAATGCGCCGATGGCTGTGGCCGCCTTCGCGTGTGAGATGAAATCCCAGTGGGCTAGTCTCGTCGCGAGTGAAGGGGACGCCGCGCGCGACCAGCCAATCGATGGCGGCCATGGCATGCTCGACGACGAAGCGCGTGGCGGCTTCGTCATTCAAACCGGCGCCGGCGATCATGGTGTCTTTCACATGATCGTCGGTGGAATCGTAGTCGGCGATCGGCGCCGCGATGCCGCCTTGCGCCCAGTTGCTGGCGCCGTCGATGAGCTGTTGTTTGGTGATCAGCGCAACGCGCTTGCCACGCTCCGCTAAACGCAGCGACACGGACATGCCTGCCAAACCGCTGCCGATAACGATGACATCGAAACTTTCCACGAACTCTCCTCGAAAACAACGAAGCTATGATACTCGGAAAGTATGGGCGCTGCCTGCCGAGCGCGTGCAATGATCGAGCCACGAGGCAATAGGGACGCGGTGTTTTAGGCATGCAATGCCACGAGGCAAGCTAGGAGCGGCTCGTGGCATGGCGCCCGGCTGATAATGAAGTGGCG
>JAYTGZ010000193.1:0-7243 GCA_043733025.1 Pseudomonadota bacterium
TATAATCCGCATTCGCAAAAACGCGCCCGTAGCTCAGTTGGATAGAGTACTTGGCTACGAACCAAGGGGTCGTGGGTTCGAATCCTGCCGGGCGCGCCATCACTTCAATGTCCCATTCTGTGTTGTTCTCCATTCGCATAACGGCCGCGAGTGCCGGTCGCGTCCGAGTCAAGTTCCGGTGATGTCATTACCGCCTTTTGGCCGTGTGATCTACCTATTTCGCCGACTAATTCAATCGAATAACCGCGCGGCCGACCCACTAAAATGACTAACGGCGTATTCAAGATTTGACTAGCCCAGACTCATCAACAGCGTGACGATGTCAGCGTGTTGATCAGCAAAATGTATTCGAGGCGTGGTTATGAATCCGCCGGGACTGTGACTGATCATCACTCATCGAGTGGGAGTATGTCCATTCTAAGATTGAGGGGTTTGGCGGCAAACCCAATCTCGCGACTGGGGAGAAATCCCTCCATCCCTATTTATTTTCCCCAACGGAAGAAGTCCGGATTAGCGCGCGACTGCGTGCCGTGAGCCTTTAGCTTCGCTGGCGATTCACGATCGTGAAATACCCGCACCAAGCCGCGAGAATGACGTACGCGGCAACGATGCCCCACCCCGGTTGGTTTAACCCGCGTTAGTTCAACAATCTACGCTACCTGCCGCCAGGGCCTCGCATTCATGCGGCTCCTGGCAAGGCCGACCAAGCCGCTAGGCGGCTTCGCGAGCGATTCCAGCCTGTTCACAGGAATTAGCGATGTCGGATACGGTGGCGCGTTGCATGTCGCGCGGCCAGCGCAGGTCATCGAATTCCGTGCCGCGGTGCATGGTGCAGCGGTTGTCCCACATGACTAAATCGTGGACGCGCCAGCGGTGGGTGTAGACGAATTGCCGTTGCGTGGTGTGGGCGATCAGTTCGTCGATGAGTTTGCGCCCTTCATCATCTGGCATGCCGATGATACGGCCGGCGTGGGACGCGACGTAGAGGGATTTGCGGCCATTCTCGGGGATCGTGCGCACCAGTATTTGCCGCGCCGGCGGCAACGCGGCACGTTCATCGTCGGAAAAATCCGTGAAGCCAAGACGTGCGCGCGAATTGAAAATCGAGTGTTCGGCGATCAATCCTTCCAGTCGCCGTTTCATTTCGTCGCTCAGCGCATCGTAGGCGGCGCGCTGATCGGCGAATTCCGTAAGGCCACCCACCGGCGGGATCGATCGGGAATAGAGCATCGATGCGAAGGCGGGCAGCCAGCGGAACGAGCTATCGGTATGCCATAGGCGATTGCCCAGGTTATACAGGTGCTGGCGGTTCTCCCGCGTCAGGATGGCGTTGTCGGGGCTGATATTCGAAACGTCGGCCAGTTCTTCACTAATGCGGAGTTGCTCGCCCTTGCGGTAGATCGAGACGCTGGTTTCCAACGGGCCCATTTGTCGTGCGAAGGCGAGGTGCTGTGCCGTCGTAAGCGTTTGATCGGGAAAGACCAACACCGAATATTTGGCGAAGGCGGTTTTGATTGCGGCAAGATCGCCGGAACAAACTGGCTGCGACAGATCGACATCGCCAACCTCGACCGCGAAATTCGGCGTAACGGGAAATAGGGTAATGCTCATCGCTAATTCATTTGAATATCAAATGGTTCAATAATCTACGCGTCCGGCGGGCAATATACTTCAAAGCAATTATCTTCCGGGTCGAACACCTGGATGGAATTGAACGCGCCGCGGCGCATGATCTGCTTGTCGAATTGTCCTGCCCACTTTTTTAGCGTGACGTTGGAATCGACGCGAAATCCGAAATGGGCGTCGGTGCGTTTTCCCAGCGGCTCACCGGGGACGAAGACGATGAGCGCATCGGCGCCCACGGCGCGATGTTCGTCGATCTTGAGATCAAATGTGTCGGCGTACCACTTTGCAAGTCCGATCGGATCACGGGCTGGCAGATTGATGTGTTCGAGTTTGAGCATGTTGAGTAATACTCCTATTAAGCCGCACGGAGCATGGGTCTTTGCTCTTCCTCCGGGGTGCCGTTTTTCCACGGCAGATCAACGTCGTAATCTTTGATCAAGCAATCGTCTGGCAAGCAGTTAATTGGCGTGAAGTCGCGATGGGCGATATAGCCGGGCCGCTTGAAACGGCGAATGTGATTCGACACGGCGCATAACGAAAGATAAACGCTGACTCGGCTCCATGGGCTCAAATTAGACGACGAGGCATGCACCAAGCAGGAGTCGAACATGATCATGGAACCCGCCGGACCTTTCGGCGCGGCGATGCCGCCGCGCGCGACCAATTTGCTTATTGCATCGTTGTCGATGGTCCACAGCGGATAGCTGGTGGTGGTGAGGTCATGGCCGGCGTCGAGCGCGCCTAGCTTGTGACTGCCGGGAATGAACATCAGCGGACCATTGAACTCATTCACTTCGTCGAGGAATATCGCGATATTCATGGCGCGCGGTTCGGGCATTTCGTCGTCATTTTTCCAGGTGCCGTAGTCCTGATGCCACTGCCATACGTCGCCGTTGAAGGCGGCCTTGCCGTTAATTTTGAACTGATGCATATAGACGTTCTCGCCGAACATCTGCTGCACCGGCTCGACCATGCGCGGATGGCGCGCGAGGCGGGCGAAGGGCGCGCTATACAGGTGCGCGGCGAAGTTGGTGCGCACGGCGTTGGTGCCTTTCTCGCGCACGTTCTCCGGGCGCTGCTGAAGGTAAAGCTGCGGAACTTCGTCGCTGAGTTTTTTCGTTTCCTCCGGTGTAAATTGGCCGGGGAAGAATAGATAACCGTCGCGATCGAATTGTTCGCACTGTGCTTGAGAGAGTTTCATGTTTAAGTCTCCTAGGAAAATATCTAAGGTCGCCTCACGCCGCGCAGGATTGGGCGAGAAGTCGATTCGATAGGTTTTTGGCGGCGATCTCGCCGTGCTCGCGAGTAAGGCGTTCTGCTGTGAGCACGTCGCCCTTACCGATTGCTTCGAGTATGGCGGCGTGTTCGTCCCAAACGCTTTCGCGGATGCCCGCAGTCAACAACACCGCGCTCATGGCGCGGCGGATGTGGGCCCAATGGCGGTTGGCCGATTCGGCGATGAGCGCGTTGCCGCTCGCTTCGTAGAGGGCGTTATGAAATGCGATGTCGGTCTCCACCAGCGCGGCTACGCTGCGCCCGCGGGCGGCCTTGCGCCCGCGCTCGATCAAGCCGTGGTCGATGTCCGCCTTGCGTTCCGCCGCCAAGCGCGCCGCCAGCGCATCGAGCGCGCCGCGCAGTTGATAGACCTGGGCGATCCAAGTGACGTCGATCGGCGTCACCATCACGCCGCGCTTGCCCGCATCGATCACGAAGCCGTCCTTTTTTAAGAGGCGCAATGCTTGTAATACCGGTTGGCGCGACACGTTCAACTGGGATGCGAGATCTTCCTGCGCGAGACGCGCGCCGGGGGCGAGGGTGCCTTCGGTAATGGAATGGAGCAGCGCGTCGTAAACGCGCTCGACCAGATCGGGCTCCAGCGTGATTCGGGTGAGTGCCATGGGTGCGTGTGGCTAATGACGATTCGTATTCTGTATACAATAAACGAGATAGGTCATCATTGCAAGCATAATTAACGTCTTGCTGCTGAGGAAACCGCCGGCCAAGTCTAGGAGCCTGTCGGACTTAAAGGAAATCGGCTGCAAAAGAGGCTGAGCGGTTCATATTCCGCCGCTTTCTTGGGCAATAGAACGACTATTGCCAGGCGAAATCGTTAAAATCTGTCCTCGCTCAGCCTCTTTTTCGCTGCGATTCTTTAAGTCCGACAGGCTCCTAGCGCGACCGGGAGGGACTTGGCCGGCGGCTCCTTATATTTTGATTGACAGGTCCAGTCGTCTGCGCGACACTTCACTACACTACAGCGCCGATTTGACATCAGCTTGCGGGCGCGTTAAAAATTCTGCTAAAGCGACCGGTGAACCCGATCCGCTTTAGCAGATCGGGTTTTTGTTTTTTGGGAGTTGCCATGAGCCAGGATTATCACGCCGAAACCCTAGCGGTGCGCGCCGGTATTGCGCGCAGTCAATTCAACGAGCATAGCGAAGCACTCTACCTCACCTCAAGCTTCGTGTTCGACAACGCAGCACAAGCGGCGGCGCGGTTTTCCAATGCCGAGCCAGGCAACGTCTACGCGCGCTTCACTAATCCCACGGTCACGGCGTTTCAACAGCGTCTCGCGGCGATGGAGGGTGCCGAGGCGTGTCTTGCCACCGCGTCCGGCATGGCGGCGATCCTGTCGAGCGTGATGGGTTTGCTGAAGGCCGGCGATCATATCGTCTCGTCCCGTAGCGTATTCGGCGCGACGGTACAGTTGTTTAACAACGTGCTGGGCAAGTGGGGATTGGCGACGACCTACGTGTCGCAGACTGACCTAGCCGCATGGCGCGCCGCGATCAAACCGAACACAAAATTATTCTTCGTCGAAACGCCGTCTAATCCTTTAACGGAAATCGCCGACCTCGCGGGTCTGGCCGAGATAGCGAAGGCCAACGGCATCCTTCTGGTAGTCGATAATTGTTTTTGCACGCCAATTTTGCAGCGGCCCATCGAGTTTGGCGCGGACATCGTGATTCATTCGGCAACAAAATATCTCGATGGCCAAGGCCGCGTCCTCGGCGGCGCCGTGTTGGGCCGCCAAGACATGATCACGCAGAGCATTCTGCCGTTCCTGCGCACGGCGGGGCCATGCATCAGCCCGTTCAATGCGTGGGTATGCTTGAAAGGATTGGAGACGCTGAAGATTCGCATGGAAGCGCAATGCAACGCCGCCGCGGCATTGGCGCATTGGCTCACAAAACAGCCTAACGTCGAGCGCGTGTACTATCCCGGCCTGACGGATCATCCGCAATTTGAGTTGGCGAAACGCCAGCAATCCAAAAGTGGCGCGGTGGTGTCCTTCGATGTGAAGGGTGGCCGCGAACGCGCCTGGCACGCGGTCGATAGCACGAAACTCTTGTCGATCACGGCCAATCTCGGCGACACGAAATCCACCATCACCCATCCCGCCAGCACCACCCACGGCCGCATCTCGGCGGAAGCGCGCGCCAGTGCCGGCATCGGTGAGGGCTTGCTGCGCGTGGCGGTTGGGTTGGAAAACATCGAAGATATCAAGGCTGATTTGGTGCGCGGGTTGGGATGATTAGTTCGCGATCATCAAAATTTGTCGTTCCCGCGAAGGCGGGAATCCATGGTGCATTCAAATGCCAAATGGATTCCCGCTTTCGCGGGAATGGCAATTTGAAGTTTTGTGGCACAGGCTATTCACTTGCCTCGCCAGAAGCCGCATGAATACGGGGAGGCCCTAGGCTAGCCACGGGCCTCGGGCCTCGGGCCATTGCCTCCTGGACATGCCAGCCAAAGTATTCATCACCTTGTAGAATAATGTTCAATCGAAACGAGGAGATAACCATGCAATCCGATCTAAATAGTCTTTTACCCAAACCCCAAGTCACGCGCCGCGAATTTGTCGTTACGGCGCTATCGAGTGGATTCGCTCTTGCCGCACAGCCGGTATCTGCCGCGACCATAACGACAGATAGCGAAGGTCTAACCACCGGTGAAGCCACCATCGGTTCGGGTTACGACACCATCCCCGGTTACTTCGCCCGGCCCGCTACCGGCGAAAGTTTTCCGGCGGTGCTGGTCGTGCAAGAAATTTTTGGCGTGCATGAACACATCAAAGATATTTGCCGCCGCCTCGCGAAACGCGGTTATCTCGCCGTCGCGCCGGAGTTATTTTTTCGCCAGGGCGACGTCAGCAAGATGAAGGACATCAACGAAATTTTAGAAAAAGTGGTCGCGAAAGTTCCCGATGCGCAGGTCATGAAAGATTTAGACGCGACCGTAGTGTGGGCTGAGGCAAACAAGGGTGACATCAAGCGACTCGCCATCACCGGCTTCTGTTATGGCGGACGCGTCACTTGGCTTTACGCCGCGCACAATCCCGACGTTAAAGCCGGTGTCGCGTGGTACGGCCGCCTGCAGGGCGTGGCGAGCACGAATCAACCGAAGCACCCGATCGACCTCGTTAAAGAACTCAAGGCGCCGGTATTAGGGCTATACGGCGGCAAAGATCAAGGGATTCCAATGTCCGATGTAGAGGATATGCAAAACGATTTGAAAGGCGCGCAGAACAAATCAGAAATCATGGTCTATGCAGAAGCACCGCATGGGTTCAATGCCGACTATCGCCAGAGTTATCGCAAAGAGGCGGCGGAAGATGGATGGAAGAAGATGCTCGATTGGTTTGCGAAAAACGGCGTGAAGTAGAACGAGGAATAGGGTGGATCAAGCGTGGCACAAGTATGGCCCGAGGCCACCCAGCAAATGCTGCCAGGGGCTGGCCTTGGGGCACTGGCAGCGGATCCACCAACCTGCGTTGTCATTCCCGCGAAAGCGCATAAGCGCTAACATAATAATTGAAGATTTTCATGATTTGTCCGATACTAAGCGCTGACCTATTGAGGGAGCAATGCGATGGGCGATTTGGGCGTGGTGGCAGAAGCGGACGATCGACTGCGGGAAGACTGGGCGTTGGTACAGGGCTTGTTGCCTGTGGGCTGGCAGGGCAAAGCGCGCGAGCTTGGGGCGCTGCGGCGCACGCGCGGCGTGGCCGATGCGGCGATACTGCTGCGCGTCTTGCTCATTCATTTGGCGCAAGGCTGCGGGCTGCGCACGACAGCAGCACTTGCGCGCGAGGGTGGCTTGGCAGACCTGAGCGACGTGGCCATCCTCAAGCGCCTCAAGGGCTGCGCGGGTTGGTTCGAGTGGATGGCGCAGGGCTTGCGTACGAAGTGGCTGCCCGAGTTTCCCGCCTTGAGCGAGGCTTGGGCGGGGCGACGCATCCGCCTGGTGGACGGCACCATGGTCAGTGAGCCCGGAGAGACAGGCTCGAAGTGGCGCCTGCACTATAGCGTTGGCCTGCCCGCATTGAACTGCGATGAGGTGATCGTCAGCACACAAAAGGAGGGCGAGACGCTCAAGCGCTTTGCGGTGTGCCCTGGTGATGTGCTCATTGCGGATCGCGGCTACGCACAGGCGGGCGGGATCGCGCACGTGCGCGCGCATCAGGGCGACGTGATCATTCGCACCAACTTGGTGACGCTGCCGCTGCATGACAGACAAGGCGTGCGGCTGGATCCGCTGGCCCACTTGCGCACGCTGCAAGTGGGCCAGTGCGGGCATTGGCCCGTTTGGGTCAAGGCCGATGGCCCTAGGCCAG
>JAYTGZ010000194.1:0-2351 GCA_043733025.1 Pseudomonadota bacterium
CCCGGCCGCGCCGCCGGGAAGCAAGCGTCCCGGGGATATCGGCTTGAGCCCGCGACAAGCGGAAGTGTTGTTCCAGATACTCCAAGGCAAGCCGAGTAAGCTGATATGCCGGCACCTGAATCTCTCCGCCAGCACCATCAAGTCCCATACCTCCGCCGTGTTGCGTGCATTGAACGTCACTACCCGGACGCAAGCGGTGGTGGCGGCGGGCAAGCTGGGACTTAGGTTTGATCCGGTAGCCAGATGAAGCTCAACCTTCGTCCTGAACGCCTAATTCGCGACGCGAGAGGGTGTCGATGATGAGGTTTTTCAGATGATCGGCGCTGATGGGTTTATGCGCCAGCGGCAAACCCAACGCGGTGACTTGGCGCAGTTCCTCGGCGGCGATATCGCCGGTGATGATGATGGCGGGAATGTCTTCTTCCAGCGCTCGCCGCACCGCTTCGATTGCCATTACTCCGGTCTGGTTGTCGCGCAGACGGTAATCGCTGATTAAAAGGTCGGGCGTACGCAAGTGTTTGGCCAATTGATCGATCGCTTCTTGATGGGAACCGGCCGTCAGCACATGGCAGCCCCACTGATCCAGGATCGACTCCATGGCGAAGCGGATGTCCTGCTCGTCGTCGATGACGACAATGAATAGGCCGAACAAACCCGCGCTGGCGGCTTCCGCCCGTTCCGCGGGCACCGCTTCGGTGGTCACGGCCTTGACGCCAATCGGCACGGTGACGGCAAAGCAAGAACCTCGCCCCGGCTTGGTGTGCAGCGTGATAGTGTGCCCGAGTAAATCGGCGGAACGCTTGACAATGGATAGGCCCAGACCCAGACCATTGTTTCGATCGCGCTCGGGATTACTCAATTGAGCGAATTCTTGAAAAATTTCCTCGCGCCGCTCCCGCGCAATGCCGATGCCCGTGTCGCACACCGTGATGGACGCAGAGTTTCCATGGCGTCTACAACCGATCAGGATCTTGCCGGTCTCGGTGTAGCGCAACGCGTTGGCGACCAGGTTAGCCACCATGCGCTCTAGAATAACCGCATCGCTTTTGACGCTCAGGCTGGACGCGACGACGTGAAGCCGCAAGCCTTTGTCCTCGGCTTGCGGGGTGAAGTTAACGTGAACCGCATTCAGCACGTTGGCGACCGGAAAGTCCTCGATAATGGGTTTCACCATGCCGGCGTCGAGTTTGGCGATATCGAGGAGGCCCGTGAACAGGTTCTCCATGGCTTGAATCGCCGTATGGATCTTCTCGACGATGTTCGCGTCCTCCGCGCGCTCGCTGCGATGGCGCAGCAGCGCGACCAGCAGGCCGATGGTGTGCATGGGCTGGCGCAGATCGTGGCTGGCGGAAGCGAGGAAGCGAGTCTTGGAGAGGTTAGCCTTGATAGCCGTTTCCCTTTGCAGTGTCAGTTCCGTGATCAGCGCTTTGTTTTCCAAGCTCACGTTGATGGCGCGGGTCAAGGCGTCGTTGAAGTTCTTGGCGAAACGCAGCACCGCCAGCAGCATGCCGATCATACCGGCCGCCAGGATGATTTGTATGGCGCCGCCTTGCAACAGAAAAGCAACCGTCGTCATCAGCAAGAGCGGCAAAACGAACGCGTAAAAGGCTGGTGCGTGATAGGAGAAATAAACCGTGCCAGAAAAGGTGATGATGCAGATCACCAATAGCAGCAACACTTGGTATTCCAGCGCCGCCGGCATCAGCAGCAGCGGCGCGCTGCCCCAGGCGAGTGCCGACGCGAACGCGAGCGCGGTTTTTATTTTGGGCGCCTGCGCGGTGAAGCCCGAGCGCGAGAAACGCCGGAAATCGAGGTAGGCGACGATGGCGACCAGACCTTCGGCGATGGCCCAGGCGATCAATAATCCGTGCGGTGTCCGTGACCACAGCAATAGCATGATTATGGCAACGGCGAACACGACGCTGATGCAGCCCCCCGGCGTGTTGCGATATAAGAACGCGATTTTTTCGCGCAATGCGGAATCGGCGGGGCTAAGGGCGGTGGCTGGACTAACTATTACAAAAAGGGTGGGATCATGGGCCATCACGGAATCGAAATAAGGCGTACCACATAACCTAGGATGCTCTCGCCGTCGCCGGGCAGAGGCTGCAAAACTCGGACGGAGCCAAAGTGGGGACGGTTATGGAGGACGTGTTGGTGTAAGCCACCGTCAATCCCAAGGGTGTCAACTATGCACTTATTTTTCTCAGGGTACATGAGGACTCCGAGCACTGCGCAATGACGTGGCCCTCTGGCCCTAGGTGGCCCTGGCCCTAGGCCAGTGGCTAGCCTAGGGCTACCCCGTAGGCCAGCCCCCAGACTGGCGCCGCATTAGTTTTGCAACAGCCTGT
>JAYTGZ010000195.1:0-9438 GCA_043733025.1 Pseudomonadota bacterium
GGGCAATAGAACGACTATTGCCCGGCGAAATCGTCAAAATCTGTCCTCGCTCAGCCTCTTTTTCGCTGCGATTCTTTAAGTCCGACAGGCTCCTAGGCCTACCCCGTCCTTTGGGTGCCTCGCGATAACAGGTTTTTTGTTTAAACTACATCCTCCATTTAATTTACGGCATGCAAATCTTTTCAACCCTAACAGAGCTGCTATCCATCGGCGACCCCTCGCGAACCGCTATCGCTGCGCCGGGACGCATGCCGCTCACCTTCGCGCAACTGCGCACACATGTCGACGCAACCATCGCGACGCTGAACTGCGCGGGCATAGGCCATGGCGACCGCGTTGCCATCGTGTTGCCCAATGGTCCCGAGATGGCGAGTGCGTTTATTTCGGTCGCGGCGGGGGCGACTGCGGCGCCGCTCAATCCCGTGTATCGCGCCGAGGAGTTCGAGTTTTTTCTCACTGATCTGCGTGCGAAGGCGTTGATCGTCGCGAGCAACGATGACACCGCGGCGCGCGCCGTAGCGAAGCGGCTGAACGTTCCCGTTATTGAATTGCACGCCGATGCCGGTGGCCCAGCCGGAAAGTTTTCGCTGAAGGTGGAGCAGGGCGCCGTCACCGCCGCCGCGTCGCGTTCGGGCCCCACCAAGAGCGACGACATCGCGCTGATCTTGCACACTTCGGGCACCACGTCGCGGCCGAAGATCGTGCCACTCACGCAGCGCAACGTGTGCGCGTCCGCGCGCAACGTGCGTGATACGTTACGTTTTAGCACCGGCGATCGCGGCCTTAACATCATGCCGCTGTTCCACATTCACGGCCTGATCGCCGGCCTGCTCGCGCCGCTCGCCGCCGGTAGTCAGGTGAATTGCACGCCTGGATTCAACGCGTTGAAATTTTTTACCTGGATGACGCAGGCGCAGCCGACTTGGTATTCTGCGGTGCCAACCATGCATCAAACCATCTTGGCGCGCGCGGCGAACAACGCCGAAACCATCGCCGCGAACCCGCTGCGCTTCATCCGCTCATCGTCCGCGTCGCTGCCCCCGCAAGTATTGCTGGAACTGGAAAAGGTATTCAACTGCCCGGTGATTGAGTCCTACGGCATGACCGAAGCCGCGCACCAGATGGCGAGTAACCCGTTGCCGAGTGGGAAGCGGATTCCAGGTAGCGTCGGCATCGCCGCCGGCCCCGACGTGGCGATCATGGATGATACGGGAAATCTGTTGCTGCCCACTCGCGTCGGCGAAGTTGTGATCCGCGGCGAGAACGTGACTTTGGGCTATGAAAATAACGCCAAGGCCAACGCCGAAGCTTTCACCCAAGGCTGGTTTCGTACCGGCGATCAAGGCGTGATGAATGCCGAAGGCTATCTCACGCTCACCGGACGCCTGAAGGAAATAATCAATCGCGGCGGTGAAAAAATTTCACCGCGCGAAGTCGATGACGTGTTGATGGATCACCCGGCGGTGCAGCAGGTCATCACCTTCGCCATGCCCCACGACAAGCTTGGCGAGGACGTCGCCGCCGCCGTGGTGTTGCGCGATGGCATGAGCTCGACGGAGCAGGAGTTGCGCCACTTCGTCCGCCAACGCCTCGCGGATTTCAAAGTGCCGAGGAAGATAGTGTTCCTCGAAGAGATACCGAAGGGCGCGACCGGCAAGTTGCAACGCATCGGACTCGCCGCGAAGCTTGGGCTTGCCTAAAACATGGCATTGCCAGGAGCCGCATGGATAGTGGCTCCTGGCATGGCATGCCGGTAGTGGCAAGCGGGAATCCAATTCGAGACGTTGCATGGATTCCCGCCTTCGCGGGAATGACAAATTAGAGGTGGATAGACTTTAATTCAGCTTTGGCGGGCGGGTTTCTGGATGACATTCCTGAACAGGCGCATGGATAATGCCTCGCAGCGCAGGCATGGCCACGAGCCAATATCCGCGCGCCTTCCGGCACAGCCAAAAAAAGGGCGCCGGTCAGCGCCCTTTTTTTACTCGACATTACTAAAGCTTAAAGCGCGGCTTTGAGTTTCGGCGAATCGTGGAACTGTTCTTCTTCCGTCGATCCGGTCAACGCGGTGACGGAGGACTGGCCGCCTTGAATCACGGTGGTGACGTCATCGAAATAACCGGTGCCGACTTCGCGCTGGTGTTTGACGGCGGTGAAGCCTTTGTCGGCGGCGGCGAATTCTTTTTGCTGGAGTTCGACGAACGCGGTCATGTTGTCGCGGGCATAGCCGTAGGCGAGTTCGAACATGCCGTAGTTGAGGGCATGGAAACCAGCCAGCGTGATGAACTGGAACTTATAGCCCATGGCGCCGAGTTCGCGCTGGAATTTGGCGATGGTGGCGTCGTCCAAGTTGCGTTTCCAGTTAAAGCTGGGCGAGCAGTTATACGACAGCAACTTGCCGGGGAATTTCGCGTGGATGGCATCGGCGAATTTCTTGGCGAACTGAAGGTCCGGTGTACCGGTTTCGCACCAGATCAAATCGGCGTACGGCGCATAGGCGAGGCCGCGGGAAATGGCTTGATCGATGCCGTTTTTTACGCGATAGAAGCCTTCCGTGGTGCGTTCGCCGGTAATGAATGGTTTGTCGTTCTCATCGACATCGGAAGTGATGAGGTTGGCCGCTTCCGCATCGGTGCGCGCGAACAGCAAGGTGGGCACACCCATGACGTCGGCCGCGAGGCGGGCAGCAACGAGTTTTTGTACGGCTTCCTGCGTGGTGACGAGTACCTTGCCGCCCATGTGACCGCACTTCTTGGCGCTGGCCAATTGATCTTCGAAGTGGACGCCGGCGGCGCCCGCTTCGATCATGGCTTTCATCAATTCGAACGCGTTCAGCACGCCGCCGAAGCCGGCTTCGGCGTCGGCGACGATGGGCGCGAAATAGTCCATATCGCCTTTGCCTTCCATGTGCTGGATTTGATCGGCGCGCTGGAATACGTTGTTGATGCGGCGAACCACGTGAGGTACGGAGTTGGATGGGTAGAGCGATTGGTCGGGATACATTTCGCCGGCGATATTAGCGTCGGCGGCGACTTGCCAGCCGGAAAGGTAAATCGCTTTGAGGCCCGCTTTGACTTGCTGCATAGCCTGGTTGCCGGTGAGGGCGCCCAGGGCGTTGATAAAGGGCTCGCTGTTGACCAACTGCCACAGTTTTTCGGCGCCGCGGCGGGCGAGAGTGTGCTCAATATGCAGGCTGCCGCGCAGGCGCACGACGTCTTCCGCCGAGTAGCCGCGTTTTAGGTTTTTCCAACGCGGATTGCCGGCCCATTCTTGCTTAAGTTTTGCTGCTTCGGTTTCTCGACTCATCGTATTCTCCAGTATCAGTCAATGGGTATTGCGGTGTACAGCCTCAAGGCAACACTCCGCGATTTAGGGGTTTGTTGACAAACTACTGCGGTGGTGAGATTGCCGGGTGTGGACGGCTACTCTCGGTTCCGCGGCCATCCGCCGATGCGGGGAATGAACGCATAATTTGGAACTCGAAGTATAGATAATAAAAATAATGCGATGCAACAATTCCCGCGGAATCGTTCGCGCTAGTTAAAAGAGCGCCGCGGCAGCGACTACGATGCCATCCGCGTCCGCATACAGCCACTGGCCCGGTGTAAACTTAACACCGCCAAACACCACGGGGATGTCGATGTCGCCGCGACCCTTCCTCAGGCTGCGCAGGGGATGGGTGTCAAGAGCTCGGATGCCGACGTCGATATTGTTAATTTCCACGGAGTCGCGCACGCAGCCATAGACAATTACGCCGCTCCAGTTGTTTTGTTGAGCCAGCAATGCTAACTGATCACCCACCAGGGCGCAGCGCAAACTGCCGCCGCCATCGACCACTAGCACGTTTCCGTTGCCGGGCGTCGAAAGCGTTTGACGAAGTAGGGCGTTGTCCTCGAATACTTTAAGGGTGCGAATTTGGCCGTCAAAGGCAGTTTTGGCGCCAAATTTCATGAACATTGGCGCTACAATATCAAGTTGCTCGCTATGAGCGTCGCACAAATCTGCGGTGGCGAATGAGGTCATGTTGTTACGCGTTTCCTGTCGTTGTTGAGAGTCTAGCCCCATTTCAAGTATTATATAAGATATAAGACTTCCCAGCCAACTTTACCCCTCAAAAAGGAGTTCTAAATGACCCAACAGGTCAAAATCCCCAGCGTCGGCCAGAAGATTACGGTCAATACCGACCACACTCTCAATGTTCCGGATCAGCCGATCATTCCTTTTCTCGAGGGCGATGGCATTGGTGTCGACATCACCCCGGTCATGAAGAATGTCGTCGATGCGGCTGTGGCGAAATGCTACGGCGGCAAACGCAAGATTTCCTGGATGGAGGTGTACGCCGGCGAAAAATCCGTCAAGCTCTATGGCGAGAATGTCTGGCTGCCGCAGGAGACGCTGGACATCGTTCGCGAGTACGTGGTTTCCATTAAAGGGCCGCTTACCACGCCCGTCGGCGGTGGGATTCGCTCCATCAACGTCTCGCTACGCCAGGAATTGGATCTTTACGTCTGTTTGCGGCCCGTGCGCTGGTTTGCTGGCGTGCCTAGCCCGGTGAAAGAACCGCACAAGACCGACATGGTCATCTTTCGCGAGAATTCCGAAGACATCTACGCGGGCATCGAATGGCAGGCGGAGAGCGACGCGGCGAAGAAATTGATTGCGTTTCTTCAAGACGAAATGAAGGTCAAAAAGATTCGCTTTCCCGCCACCAGTGGCATCGGCATCAAGCCGGTTTCCCGTGAGGGCACGGAGCGGCTGGTGCGGCGTGCGATTCAGTATGCGGTGACCAATAAGCGCAAATCCGTCACCTTGGTGCATAAGGGCAACATCATGAAGTTCACGGAAGGCGCGTTCCGCGACTGGGGCTACGCTTTGGCTAAGAAGGAATTTGGGGCGGAACTGTTGGACGGCGGCCCGTGGATGAAGTTGCCGAACGGCATTGTCATCAAAGACGTGATCGCCGACGCCTTCTTGCAGCAAATTCTGCTGCGTCCGGATGAGTACGACGTGATCGCCACGCTGAATCTCAACGGCGACTATATCTCCGACGCGCTGGCGGCACAGGTCGGCGGTATCGGTATCGCGCCCGGCGCGAATCTGTCAGACACCGTTGCCATGTTCGAAGCCACCCACGGCACCGCGCCGAAATACGCCGGTAAGGACTACGTTAATCCCGGTTCGCTGATCCTGTCAGCCGAGATGATGTTGCGCCACATGGGCTGGGTCGAAGCGGCGGACTCAATTATCCGTGCCATGGCGAAAACCATTGAATCAAAAGTCGTGACTTACGATTTCGCGCGGTTGATGCAAGGCGCGACCCAAGTTCCCTGCTCGAAGTTCGGCGAGGCGTTGGTTTCGAATATGTAAGCGCGCCATGGGGAAACGACGCGCGTATCATAGGACAGCCGGAAGCCAAACTCGGCCGTATTTGTATGCCAACTCTCATCGAGAAGTCAAGTGAATTGGTATTTATTTGCTCTAAATGCGCCGGGGACTTGAAAAATTCCACCGCCTTACCAAAATAACAACTATCGCAGCCTCGCGCTCTCGGCAAATCTTTAAATGGCAGTCAAGCGACAGGATGGTACGATCCTAGACACGGAAAAGGTGAAGGTTAAGCCACCGCCGATGTACAAGGTTATCCTGTGTAACGATGACTTCACGCCGATGGAGTTTGTGATTCTGGTGCTGCAAAGATTTTTTTTACTGCCGCGTGAACAGGCAACGCGTATTATGCTAAAAGTGCATACGGAAGGTCGTGGGGTTTGCGGTGTCTATCCGCTTGATCTCGCCACCACGAAGGTGGAACAAGTAATGGCGTTTGCCAAGCAACATCAACATCCGCTGCAATGCGTGATGGAGGAAACATGATAGCGCAAGAGTTAGAAGTCAGTTTACATATGGCCTTCGTCGAGGCTCGCCAAAAACGGCACGAATTCGTGACCGTTGAGCATCTCCTCTTAGCGTTATTGGACAATCCTTCGGCAATGGAGGTGTTGCGAGCCTGCGGCGTCAAGCAGGACGACCTTCGCAAAGCTTTGGCCGAATTCGTTCAACAGCATACGCCTACCGTAGCCGGTCACGACGAAGTGGATACTCAGCCAACGCTAGGCTTCCAGCGCGTGATTCAGCGTGCAATCTTGCATGTGCAATCGTCGGGCAAGAAAGAGGTCACCGGCGCTAATGTCCTGGTAGCGATTTACGGTGAGAAGGATTCTCACGCGGTGTATTTCCTGCATCAGCAGGATGTGAGCCGTCTTGACGTGGTGAACTTTATCTCCCACGGTATCAGGAAAGTACCCCAGGGCAGCCCGGCGCGGGAGGAGGGCGATCGCGAGGCCGAGCAGGAGCCGGGGAGCGGCGGTGCGTTGGAGAGTTTTGCGCAGAACCTTAACGCTCAGGCGGTGGCGGGTAAGATCGATCCCCTGGTGGGCCGGGAAAAAGAGTTGGAACGGGTTATTCAGATTCTCTGCCGCCGGCGGAAGAACAATCCGTTGTTGGTTGGTGAGGCTGGCGTGGGCAAAACCGCGATCGCGGAAGGTTTGGCGCGCCGCATCGTTGAAGACAAGGTGCCCGAGATATTGGCCAAGTGCCAGGTCTATTCGCTGGACATGGGCGCGCTCCTGGCCGGTACGAAGTATCGCGGCGACTTCGAGCAACGGCTTAAGGCGGTGCTGAAGCAGCTTAGCGACAATCCCAATTCAATTCTTTTCATCGACGAGATCCATACGGTTATCGGTGCGGGCGCCGCATCGGGCGGCACACTGGACGCATCGAATCTACTCAAGCCGGCGCTGTCGTCCGGCCAGATAAAATGTATCGGCGCGACCACCTACACGGAATACCGTGGCGTATTCGAGAAAGATCATGCATTGTCGCGGCGCTTCCAGAAGGTAGACGTGAACGAGCCCAGCGTGCAGGAGACGGTTGAGATTCTGCGCGGCCTGAAAAGCCGGTTCGAGCAACACCACGGCATCAAATACACGCCCAATGCCCTGACCACCGCGGCGGAATTATCGGCGCGTTACATCAATGACAGACACTTGCCGGACAAGGCGATCGACGTGATCGACGAGGCTGGCGCGGCGCAAAAGATTCTGCCGAAGGCCAAACAGCGCAAAGTGATCGGCAAGCACGAGATCGAAGAGATCGTGGCGAAGATCGCGCGCATACCGCCGAAATCCGTGTCGAGCAACGATCGCACCGCGTTGATGAGCCTGGATCGGGACCTGAAAGCCGTCGTGTTCGGCCAAGAGAAGGCGATCGACGCCCTCGCGTCCGCCATCAAAATGGCTCGCAGCGGGCTTGGTAATCCGCAAAAGCCCATCGGATCGTTCCTGTTTTCGGGCCCGACCGGCGTCGGCAAAACCGAGGTCGCTCGCCAGCTCGCCTACACCATGGGCATTGAGTTGATCCGCTTCGATATGTCCGAATACATGGAGCGTCATGCAGTGTCCCGTTTGATCGGCGCACCGCCCGGCTACGTCGGATTCGACCAAGGCGGGTTGTTGACCGAGGCGATTGCGAAGCATCCCTATGCCGTATTGCTGTTAGACGAAATCGAGAAAGCGCATCCGGACATTTTCAATATCCTGTTGCAGGTCATGGACCACGGCACATTGACGGACAACAACGGCCGCAAGGCTGATTTCCGCAATATCATCATCATCATGACAACTAACGCGGGTGCGGAATCCCTGACTAAAACGTCTATCGGCTTTACTCAAGACAAGAAAGCCGGCGACGAAATGGCCGATATCAAGCGCATGTTCACGCCAGAGTTTCGCAATCGGCTCGACGCGACGATCTCATTTGCCGCGCTGGATGAAGAAATCATTCTCCGCGTGGTCGACAAATTCCTGATGCAACTGGAAGACCAGTTGCACGAGAAGAAGGTCGAGATCGTGTTTACCGACGCCCTCAAGGCGCATCTCGCGAAGAAGGGTTTCGATCCGCTTATGGGTGCTCGTCCCATGGCGCGCCTGATTCAGGACACCATACGCCGGGCGCTCGCCGACGAGTTGCTATTCGGCCGCTTGGCCAACGGCGGCAAGGTCACCGTTGATGTCGGCGCCGAGGACAAGGTCGCCCTCACATTCGAGGAAGAGCCCGAAGCTGTAACTTAATCCGGTAGCCGGCGGTAAGCCGGCCACCGAGTTATCCACCAAGCCCACTTCGGAGGAGACCGGCTTTGAAAATCCTATCCATTGCTATTTTTACCTCGGTGATCGCCTTTTCGGCGCTCGGCCATCAAGGGGCTTACGCGCAGGACCCGCGGGGCCGCGATCTTGCCTTGACCTGTAGCGGCTGCCACGGCACCAACGGGCGCAGCGCCAGCGGCATGCCTAACATCGCCGGACTGGATCAGGCTTATATCGTCAAGCAGATGAACGACTTCAAATCCGGTGCCCGGCCTGCGTCCGTCATGCACCAGATTGCGAAGGGATACAACGACGAGCAGATCGCTTTGCTTGCCGCCTATTTTTCTGCGCAAAAAAACTAGTTTGATTTTTGGGGGAGAGCCAAATCATGGCATACACGCGACGTGATTTTATTCGTACCACCGGTCTCGGCGCGGCGGCCGTTACGCTGGCGGGCTGCGGCGTAGCGCCTGCGACTAAGAAAAGTGCCGGGCGAGTCGTGGTGATTGGCGCCGGCTACGCGGGAGCGACTGCCGCCAAGTATATCCGGCTCTGGGCGCCCGACATCGAGGTCACCATGATCGAGCCGGGTGAGTTGTTCATTTCCTGCCCGATTTCCAACTTGGTCGTGAACGGCAGCAAAACCTTGGCGGACGTGAGCGCCAGTTATGGCGCGCTACGCAGCAAGTACGGTATCACATTCATTCGTGACACGGCGGTTGCGATCGACGTGGCGAAGCAGCAAGTGCGCGTTGCCCAGAGCGTTGATCCCATTGCCTACGATCGTTTGATCGTCGCCCCCGGGGTGCAGTTTGTCTACGATTCGATCCCGGGACTGAAAGATGCCGCGGCACAGGAATCGATTTTGCACGCCTGGAAGGCAGGACCGCAGACGGTCGCGCTACGCAAACAACTAGAGGCCATGGCGGATGGCGGTGTGTACGCCATACACGTTCCCAAGGCCCCCTATCGCTGTCCGCCGGGGCCGTACGAACGGGCTTGTCTCGTCGCGGATTATTTCAAAAAGGCGAAGCCGAAATCCAAGGTGTTGATTCTCGACAGCAATGAAGACGTGGTTTCCAAGAAACCGTTATTCACCAAGATTTGGAAAGAGCTCTATCCTAATCTCATCGAGTATCGCCCGAACAGCGAACTGGTCGATGTCGATGCGGCCAGCCGCACCGCGAAGCTCACCTTTGACGATGTGAAGGCCGATGTGCTCAACGTACTACCGCCGATGAAGGCGGGGAAGATCGCCGAATCGGCGGGGTTGATAACAGCGAACAATCGCTGGTGT
>JAYTGZ010000196.1:0-2898 GCA_043733025.1 Pseudomonadota bacterium
CCATCGACCAGTTCATTATGCGCGGCGGCAAGCTCATCGCCTTCTTGGACACCTACGCTTATTTCGATCAGATGAAGAACCCGGTCAATCCGCAGATCCAGATGGGTGGCGGCGCGTCCAGCCTGGAAAAACTTTTCACCGCTTGGGGCATCACGCTGGACCCGAGCAAAGTGGTTGCCGATATGCAGTACATGCGCACCAACGCGCAGCGCGCGTTGCCGACATTGCTGAATTTGACGGCCGGCGCATTCAATTCGCAAGATGTGGTGACCAGTCAGGTCGGGACTATGCTGCTTCCCTTCGCCGGTTCGTTTTCGGGCAAGCCAGTCGCAGGGTTGACGCAAACCGTGTTGATCAAGAGTTCGACCAGCGCCGAGTTGCGCGACTCGCTCATGGCCACCCACGCGGTTGATCCAAACGGCATGACCCTGAAAGCCGCCGGTATGGAATATCCCATTGCGATTCGATTGAACGGCAAGTTCAAGACCGCCTTCCCTGAGGGTCAGCCCAAAGCCGAACCCAAGGTCGATCCAAACAATCCGGATGCGCCGAAGCCCGACGAAAAACCAGTGCCGCAGATCAAGGAATCCGCCCAAGAAAACGCCGTGGTGCTGATTGCCGACGCTGATATGTTGTCGGACCAAGCGAGCATTCAGGACATCGGTGAATCCATGGGGCAACGGGTTTATATTCCACGCAACGGCAATATCAACTTTGCCCAGAGCCTGGTGGAGTTGTTTGCCGGCGATGAAAATTTGATTACCTTGCGCAGCCGTGCCGCACAATTCCGGCCGCTGACGGTGGTGCAGCAGATGGAAGCGAAAGCGGCGGAAAGCTACGCTGGCAAGATCAGGGAACTGGAACAAACCCTGGCGACGGCGCAGCAAAAAATTACCGAATTGCAGAAGACCAAAGCCGAGGGGCAACAATATATCCTGTCGCCGGAGCAGAAGATTGAACTCGAGAATTTCCGCAAGAAGCAAGCGGACACGCGCAAGGATTTGAAAGAGCTGCGTAAGAGTTTGCGTACCGATTCCGATGCGCTTGAATTTTGGACCAAGCTTATTAACGTGGGCGCGATGCCGTTGCTGGTGGCTCTAGCGGGGATCGCGCTGGCGATGGTCAAAAGAAGACGGGTGGCCGCGCAATGAACCGGAAACAATTTTCTTTGCTGATCGCCGTCCTGGTGATTCTCGGCGGCTTGGTGTGGGCGCTCAAACAGCGGGAGGAAAGCTCGTGGTCGCGATCGGAAAGCCGCGTAGGACAGACGCTGCTGAAGAATTTTCAGGTCAACGATGTGGCCAATATTCACATCGACAACGGACACACGGGTGTCAATCTCGCCAAAAAAGATGGCCAATGGCGAGTGAAGGAGCGGGGCGATTATCCCGCCAACTTCAACATGATCAGCGAGCTGTTGCTGAAGATTCAGGATCAGAAAATCATCCAGAGCGACGCGATCACCGCGGCGCAACGGCCGCTATTGGAATTGATCGAGCCCAACAAAGGTAAACCGAGCGCAACCTCGATCGAGTTTAAGGATGGCTCGGGTAAAGTAATTGCGAACTTGTTGCTGGGCAAGCGCTACGCCAAAAAAGGCGCCGGTGGCGCCGACATGCCGGCGGGCCGTTACGTGATGGTGGGTGGCGACGACAAGACCGTGGCGTTGATCGACAAGCTGTTGCTCGATGCGGAACCCAAACCGGAAATCTGGATCGCCAAAGACTTCGTTCGAGCGGAGAAGGTCAAATCGATCACGTTTAACAATAACGACGGCAGCCTCGCGTGGAAATTGGTTCGCGATCAGGATGCCGGCGAGTGGCGCTTGGCCGGCGCCAAGCCGAACGAGAAGTTCGATAACACCCGCGGCACGTCGGCGGTCAACGCGATTTCCATGATGAGCTTTAACGACGTGGTCGCCAGTTCCGCATCGCTGGATACCGGCATGGACAAGCCAAGCACCGTCGTCGCCGAGACGTTCGATGGCTTGACCTACAATTTCCGTGTAGGCAACTCAGCGAGCGACGACAATCAATACATCGGCGTGACAGTGAGCGGGGAGCCAGTGAAGGATCGCGTCGCTGCGACGGGCGAGAAACCCGAAGACAAGGAACGCCTGGATAAGGAATTCAAGGAGCGCCTCGCCAAACTTGAGGCTCGCTTGAAGTTCGAGAAAACCTTATCGAGTTGGACTTACATTACGCCGAAATGGCGCCTCGATTCTTTGTTGAAAGATCGCGCCGGGTTGATGATGGACAAGCAAAATGCCGAGGCGCCGAGTGTTACCCCGATTAATCCGAATGCGCGCTAAAACCTCACGCGCGGCGCTTACGTACGCGCGCCTCATTGGCCGCAGAATCAGTATGGGTGCGGCTGTCAGAGCACTAAGCGGATTAATGAGTCGATGTTTGACGATTCTTAACGGCGACAATCTGCAGCTTTTGATTTGGCTTGCGACGAAATTTCATGTGGGTTCGATAGGAGTAGGGCGTCGATGATTCCAGCACAAGTAGCACTCGAACGTTTGCGCGAAGGCAATCGCCGATTCGTGGCGGAAGTTCGCGATAATGATGCGCCGACCAGCCAGACGCGCCGTCGCAAGTCGGCAGCGTCGAGTTTGCCGCGGAGTGTTTCCACACCCGGCTTTTCATCGTGCTCGGGCATTCTCAATGCGGGGCGATAGAAGCGACCCTCGAAGAACTTAGACGCCCGTCGCGCGACCAATCAAAAAATCTTCACTCGATCGTTGACCGTATCCGGCCATCGGTTGAACCATTGCTCGCGACAGAACTTGCTCTGCATCACGATACGCTGGTGCCGCTCGCCGTTCGGGCTAATATACGCGCGTCCGCGAATCATCTGCGCCACGGGTCGGAAATTCTCGAACAGTTGATTCAG
>JAYTGZ010000197.1:0-2510 GCA_043733025.1 Pseudomonadota bacterium
CACATCAAAATTGTGATCTTCCTGTGAGTTCCACGCCAGCAATTTCAACCGCAAACCATTGCGTCGTCTGCATTGTGGGGTTTTTGCAGGGACGACTACCTATTCTTTCGCTCAAACCGCATGCACGGTTTGATGCGGGTGGGCAGGCGAGAGCCTGTTCGCTACTCTACCCTTTGATTCTTCGATTCTTTGTGATTCTTTTAGTTTTGCGAGAAATGGAATTAGCCGCCGCTACCAATGCTTCGGTAAATTTTGCTTGATGACAATACGTCCGCCTTCGATCGATATGTAGCCGCCTTCTTTCAAATCGCTCAAGATGCGCGACACCATCTCACGAGAGGCGCCAATCCGCTGGGCGATCTCTTGCTGGGACATCTTGTCCGTCACCACCAGGTTTCCTGATTCGTCGCTGGCGTGGTCGATGAGCAAACGCGCGACCCGTCCATATACGTCGAGGAGCGCAAGGTTTCCGATGGTCCGGGTAAGGTTTCTCGCGCGGCGGATTAGCGTTACGATAAGCGCGAATGCCGCTTCTGGGTTTTCGGCAAGAAAGAGTTTGAAGTACTCCCGCGGGATCACCGCGAGCTTCGACGCCTCCACGGTCATTACCGACGCCGAGCGCGACTCCCCATCCAACGCCATCTCGCCGAAGTACTGCCTCGGACTCAACATATCGACCACGATTTCCTTGCCGTCGTCGTCGGCGAGGAACACCTTTAGTTTGCCGGCGAGCAACACGTAAAACTGGTCGCTCTTGTCCCCCTCTTGAACGAGCACAGTGTTCTTTGGATAGGAGCGAACCACGCCAAGCGCCACCAGCGCATCGATATGTTGTTCGCCGAACAAATCAGAGCCCATACGTCATCCTTCGTTGTTCTCGAATATAGGAAGCCTTGATCCAATCTCGTCCATCGCGACGGGTTTACGCGGCGTCGCGCTCGCCAAGCGGAACGATATGTCGCTATCCTGTGAACGGTCAGGCACCGCCAGTTTAGCTTAAAAACGGCGATTATCCGGTGTAATTTGCTCAGCTATTGAGTCGTTAGGCGTAAACTGGCGATAGGAGACTCACCCGATGGGAGAAGCGGAACGACGCGCGAATGTTGCCGTGTGAGATTCGGTGGAGGCGCTAGTGTAGTGCTTCGCAATTAATGGAACATAAAAATGCGTATTTTTCCGTCTGCGGGGCTGGCCTAGGGCCATATTTATGCTGCGCTTGATCCACCTACATTTTTTTGCCTTGCCACGAACCGCATCCAGCTTACCTCGCGGCGATGCATGCCTGGAGAGCCGCGTGGATATTGGCGTTTCAGGCACGCTTGTAGGATGATCGAATTTACGTAGGTCGTTATTGCGAGAAGCCCTTCGCTGCGCTCAAGGGTAAACCCCGCGACAAAGCAATCTCGCATTTCGCAACTAGAAAAATCGATCTCGCTTCGTCTCAAGCGTCCAACACCACGCGTCCTTGGGCGCGGCCGATGCAGATGACGACCATGCCTGATTGGATGTCTTCTTCGGTCAGGGCGGTTTGATCGTCCATTAGCACGATACCCTCGATTTTGGTCAGGCGGCAGGTGCCGCAGGTGCCGGCCCGGCACGAATTTGCGAGTTCAATGCCATGCTCTTCCGCGATTTCAAGGATGAAATCGCCCGGCCCGCATGAGATGGACTTGCCGCTTTTTGAGAATACGACTTCGAAGGCGGTGTCGGTGCGAGTTGCCGGAGGCGGGGAAGCCTGCGCCGTGGGTTTAGGCGGTGCCGCGGCGCCAGTGGGCGCGGGTGGCGGAGCGGCGGGCGGAGGCGGGGTTACGGCACTCGGGGTTGCCGCTGACGGCGCCGCCGGGCTGGCGCCAAAGCTCTCCTGGTGGAAGCGATGTCCGGGAAAGCCGGCGCGATCTAGGTGGCCCTTTATCATGTCCATATAGTCGGCCGGACCGCAGATATAGACTTCCCGCTCCAGGAAATCCGGCGCGAAGTAGCGCAGCAAAGGTTCTGTGAAGTGACCCGTAGGACCATTCCACGCCTGGCCCGATTGCACTTGCGCTGGGACGATCCCCAGGCGCAGCTTGGCTCCAAGCTTGCTGGCGATAAGGTACAGTTCGCGCTCGAAAATAATATCGTTCGGGGAGCGCACGTTGTTGATGAAGACGACATCGACGGGTGAGGCGGTGTCGCTCAGCCAGCGCAGCATGGACATGAGCGGCGTGATACCGCTGCCTGCGGCAATTAACAGCAGTTTTTCCGCCGGTCCATGGAAACAACTGAATTTTCCGTTTGGGCCGGCGATGTCCATCTCGAAGCCCGGGGTCACATTTTCGTGCAACCACTTCGACACCGTGCTGTTGTGAGCGCGCTTTGCCGTAATGGTGAGGGTACACGGGCGCGACGGGGACGAGGAAATCGTATAACTGCGGCGCACGATCTTGCCGTCGATCGGCACTTCCAGCGTGATAAATTGCCCTGGCTTGTAGGTGAAGACCCGCGGCGGATCGGTGACGAAGGTGAAGGTT
>JAYTGZ010000198.1:0-4191 GCA_043733025.1 Pseudomonadota bacterium
GAAGCCCATCTCCTTAACCTAACCATCGCGGCCGAGTGGCAGCGTAAAGGTTACGGCCGGGCGTTGTTGTTGCATCTCGCATCCATCGCCGTGACCGAGTTCGCTCGCAGTTTTTTCCTCGAGGTGCGTCAGTCGAATACCGCCGCGCAGGTGATGTATTCCTCACTCGGCTTTAAGACCGTGGGCGTGCGGCGCAATTACTATCCCGCCCGCGCCGGGCGCGAGGATGCAATCGTTATGGAATTGAAACTGTGAAGTATTCCGAAACCCATCTCAAGGAGATGGGCCTGTGGCCGCTGTATCGACAGCGTTCTGCCGTCGCCGAGCGCGAAATCAGGAGCACGATCGAATCATCGGCGAGCGACACAGTGATCGCCAAGAATAGTGGCGCTCGCCTCACCGTTATCAAAGGCTTGGATTGGACGCAACTCAAACAAACAGTGACGGATTGCACCGCCTGCGGCCTTCGAGCCGGTTGCACGCAAACCGTGTTCGGCGTCGGCGATGAAAAAGCGCAATGGCTGTTCGTTGGCGAAGGACCGGGCGCGGAAGAAGATCAGCGCGGCGAGCCCTTCGTCGGCCAGGCGGGCCGGCTGCTCGACAATATGCTCGCGGCAATCGGTTTGAAGCGCGGCGAAAATGTTTACATAGCCAACATCGTCAAGTGCCGCCCGCCCGGTAATCGCAACCCCGAGCCGGCGGAAGCATCGACCTGCGCGCCTTATCTTTCGCGGCAGGTCGAACTGATTCAGCCGAAATTGATTGTTGCCCTAGGCAAAGTGGCGGCGGCGAATCTGCTCGCGACCGATGCGCCCATCGGCAGTCTGCGCGGCAAGCTGCATGACTATCGCGGCATTCCGCTGATCGCGACTTATCATCCGGCCTACTTGCTACGCAGCTTGCAGGATAAGGCGAAAGCTTGGGCGGACCTTTGTTTTGCGCGTAGGACCATGGGTGAAGTTGGAGTGACGCAGAACAATTGATCTGAGCATCGCCACAACAACGCTTGGTTATCTTTTTAGCGCCAAGTGGATTCCCTCTCCGTTTTCACGGAGGCTAAAGGCCGCGGGGATGACAATGATCGCCAGGCGCCACATCCAGCTTGCCTCCCGGCAAGGTGTGTCTGGAAAGCCGCGTCCCTATTTGCTCCTGGCGTAGCCCCTAGTGTAGTGCGCCAAAATTAACGGAACATAAAAATGCGTCTTTCTCCGTCTGGCTTCGTTACTCGTCGTTGCATAGAGCCCGCTATGCGGCCTCCTTGCGCCTCGCCAGACGAAAAAAGCCATCATTTTTATTCGTCCCGTTAATTATGGCGCACTACCCTAGGAATATTTGTGCGTCCCCACAGACAAACTCGCCACGACCGCGCGCGACGACGTAAATTTCATCGCGGCTGTGGGGCGTTTGTGACGCCATCCGGCGTCGAGCGGGGATGTGGCTTCGGCTAAGGTCTTGAGAAAATCCAACTAATTCTTGTGTTGCGCCGTGAACTCGTCGGCTTGACGATTGAACTCCACCATTTGTGCTTCGTTCAGATACTTCTCGCAGATGTGCATGTGGATGCGCGCCTGGCCGTTGCCTTGGCGGGTGGCGAGCGCGAACCATTTGCACGCTGTCAGAATATCTTTTGAGACGCCGGTGCCCATGTAATACATGGTGCCGAGATTGAACTGGCCGAATTGATTGCCCTGCTCGGCGGACTTGTGGTACCACTCGACGGCCTTGTCGTAATCCTTCTTGACGCCCTTGCCCATGTCATACAACACACCCGTGCTCGATTGCGCAAGCGCGTTGCCTTCCTCCGCCAAGGTCAAGAATTGTTTGAACGCGTCTGCGTAATCACCCTTGTCATAGGCGGCTTGGGCGGACACTAAATCCACGGCGAACGCCGAACCTATGCTTGCACCTAACATCGCAAGCGCAACTAAACTCTGTTTGAAATTCATCGTTAATCCTTTCTTCGATTATGGGGCACTAGGCCGGTATTATTTTTCATCCACTTTGGCCTTGGTACGCAACTCGTCTAACATTTTAGTGACCAATGCCTGCTGCTGGGTCTGGCGAATCTTATCTTTCACCTCGTCGAAACCGGGCAGTTTAGCCGCGCGGGTATCGTCAAGCTTGATGATATGGTAGCCATAGGCTGTTTTGACCGGTTCTTGGGTCATTTCGCCTTTTTTCAACTTGACCATGGCGTCGCTGAAGGGTTTCACAAAATTGGCCGGCATGGTCCATTCCAGTTTGCCGCCCTGTTCTTTGGAGCCGGCGTCTTTGGATTTTTCCTTGGCGAGCTTATCGAAACTGGCGCCTTTTTTGATCTGGGCGATGAGGTCCTTTGCTTCCTTTTCGGCTTCAACCAGAATGTGCTGGGCTTTGTATTCCTTGTCGCCTTCGGCGGATTTCACTTTGTTGTATTCCGCTTTCAGCGCTTCATCCTTGATCGGGTTCTTCTTCATGAAATCGGCGACATAGGCGCGAACCAACAACTGGTGTTTGACCAAATCCAGTTGTTCGGTGATTTCCGGATTTTTATCGAGGCCAATCTTGATCGCCTCTTGTGCGACGATCTCGCCTTTCACCAGATTATCTTTGATCTGGGCCTGTAGTTGCGCGCTATCGGGCTGACCTTGGCCCACCGCTTGTTGCGTCAGAATCTGAAAACGCGATGCAGGAATAGCGACGCCGTTCACTGTGATTTTCACCGCTTTCGCGGGAGTGGCGGCAGCAGCGGCAGGCTTTTCGGCCGCCGGCTTGGTATCTTGCGCGTAGCCGTTGCTGGCGGCGATCAGGCCGGCGGCGGCCAGAGAAATGGTTACCGATTTGAATGTCATGACAGAGCCCTTAATGGAAAAAATAAAAAATTCGAAAGCGCCAATGCTAAAGCTAATTGGGCTCAACGCTGATCGGGCGTGAAAGCCGCGATCGACAAAGCGTGAATCTGGCGTTGCATCAGATCGCCGAGCGCTTGATAAATCAAACGGTGGCGTGCGACTTGCGTCTTGCCGGCGAATTGCCGCGAGACGATGGTGAGTTGAAAATGGCCGCCGCCGCTCGCCGCGCCCGCATGGCCAGCGTGCTTGGCGCTATCGTCGACGATGTCCAAGCTGTCCGGCGCCAAACTGGTGAGCCGTTGCCGCATGAGAGAAATGGTGTCGTTCAAGGCAACGCCTTACGGTAGGGCCGCACGACGACTTTCGCGTACACGCCTTCGGTGTAGAACGGATCGGCCTGTATCCAGGCTTCGGCCTCTTGCAGCGATGGAAATTCCGCGACGATCAGGCTACCGGTGAAGCCTGCAGGTCCCGGATCCATGCTGTCGATGGCTGGGAAGGCGCCGCCGCATAGCAAACGGCCCTCGTTGGCCAACTGCTGCACTCGCGGCAGGTGCCGCGGACGAAGGGCCACGCGGCGCTCAAGCGAATTCGGAACATCTTCTGCGACGATAGCGTATAGCACTAGGTGATATCTTTTTCTTCGATAGCGTGTTTAGATAGCATGAGCCCCTGGGCGATAATGAACAACAGCATCAGCCCGAAGCTGCCGAACAGTTTAAAGTTGACCCACGTATCGGTGGAAAAGTTGTAAGCGACGTAAAGATTGATAAAACCCATAACCGTAAAGAATACCGCCCAGCTTAGGTTGAGCCGTCGCCAGATTAGTTCCGGCATGGCGACGTTTTTTTCCATCATGGCGCGGATTAGGTTCTTGCCGAACGCATACTGGGCACCCAGTAACACGGCGCCGAATAGCCAATACAGCACTGTCGGTTTCCATTTGATGAACGTCTCGTCGTGCAGCAATAGCGTGGCCCCGCCGAATACGGCAATGATCGCCAGGCTGACCCACATCATGGGCTCGACCTTCTTGCGCGTCAGCCGCAGCCAGGCGATCTGACCGATGTTGGCGATGATCGCCACGCCGGTCGCAACGTAAATATCGGCGAATTTGTAGGCCACGAAGAACAGCGCGACCGGGAAAATATCGAATAACAGCTTCATAAACATTGCATTATGATGCCTGAGCGCGGGAAAGTCCATGCCAGACAATCAGGCTAACACTTCGGCTGGGCCATCGGCTGACTCATGTTGAAACAGTAAATCTCATTCTTCGTGATAAAATTTCGCGCTGAATGAAACAACTATCGCTTGATATTTCCACGCCGCCGCCGCCTACCTTCGGCAATTTTTCCGT
>JAYTGZ010000199.1:0-3370 GCA_043733025.1 Pseudomonadota bacterium
TGAGACAACGTGAGCTTGCGCGTATGAAACGCGCCGACACTAGGGCGATGGGCGATGCTGATCACCGTCGAATGCGCCAATCGTTCGCTCAGCAATCGATACATCGCGTGCTCCGTGGCCTCGTCCAATGCCGAGGTTGCTTCATCCATGAACAACCAATCGGGTTTGTGCAGTAATGCTCGTGCGAAAGCGAGCCGCTGCTGCTCGCCCGGCGAAAGCTGTTGCGCCCAATGGGCGCTCTCGTCGAGGCGCGTGACCAATCCTTCCAGCTTGCAAACGCTAAGCGCCTCGACGATCGCCGCATCGGAAAATTCGCCCGGTTTGCCGGGATAACAGACGGAATCCCGCAACGGCCCAATCGGCAGATAGGGCTTTTGCGGCAAGAATAATGTGCGCTTTCCGCCGGGACGATACACGCGCCCGCGGCCGAAGGGCCAGATGCCGGCGATGGCGCGGAACAACGTGCTTTTGCCGCTACCGGACGCGCCGGTCAACAATACTTTTTCGCCCGCTTGGATACTGAGCCGCGTTGCGTTCAGCAACACGTTGCCGTTCGGCAGCGCGAGTGTAAGGTCCTCGACTTGCAGGGAGTCGTCGACGCTGATCGGCGTTTCGACCTGAGCGCCGTGAGACTGGTTTGCGACGCGATTCATCGCCGCTTGAAATTGCAACAACCGATCCGCCGTCGCGCGCCAGGCGGCGAGATTGGCATAGTTATCCACGAACCAACTCAATGCGTCTTGCACCCGTCCAAACGCCGACGCAATTTGCATCAGCACGCCGAGCGAAATCGCGCCGGAAAAGTAGCGTGAGCCCGCCAGAAAAAACGGAAAAATCACCGCCGCCTGCCCGAAGCCGAAGGTGAACCAGCCCAGGCGTTTGTTCGCCTTGGTCAAGCGCCACCAGTTACCCATCACGGCATCGAAGCGATTCAATAAGTGTTTGTGTTCGCTCGGTTCGCCCTGGTAAAGCGCGATCTGCTCGCTGTTTTCGCGCAATCGAACCAAGTCGAAACGGAAGTCCGCCTCGTAGCGTTGCTGAAAAAAATTAATCGATATGAGCGGGCGGCCGATCCAATGGGTGATTAGGCTCCCGGCCAGCGCGTACAGGATGCAGCCCCACACCATATAACCGGGAATGGTGATCTCGCTGCCCAGCAATGAAAATGTCATCGGCCCGGACAATCCCCATAGAATGCCGATAAACGTAACGAGCGTGACCGTCGCATTCAGCAGGCCGATCGCCAGCGCAAGCGTATCGCCGGTGAACTTGTTCAGGTCTTCTGCAATGCGCTGGTCGGGGTTATCGGTCTCGCTACGCGCCAACTCCATGCGGTAGTAGGTTTTGTCGTTGAGCCAACGGTTGAGAAAATTTCGGTTCAGCCAATTGCGCCAGCGCATGTGCAGGATTTGCCCCACGTAGGTTTTATATACCGACACCAGCACCCAAAAAGCAGCGAGGGTGCAAAATACCCAAATCTGTTTCCAGAATTCCTTGGCATTCTTTTGCTCGAGGGAATCGTAGAATGCCTGGTTCCATTTATTGAGAAGATAGAGCAGATACACGCCGCCGAGATTCAATGCGAGGATCAGAATTAGCAACCCCCAGGCGCGCCATTTCTCCTCCGATTGCCAATAGGGATAGGTCAAACGCCACACTTTTTTGGTGAAACTCTCGCGCGGCTGGGCGGGATCGGGGATGGCGGGTGTGGACGCTGAAACCATGGGTTCCTCGGTATTTGGAATTAATGTTGGCGGCCGAGATTAACATAGTCACCCCGGACGGATTGCGTGGTGGCGAAGAGTTTAAACCTTACGCGCCGCGTTTGGTCGCGCGGGTTTTCATTCCCGCGACATCCGAACCTGCACCCGGTTCCGTCGCGCAGTAGGCGCCGAACTCGCCCTTCACCAAGCGTCCAAAATATTCGCGTTGTTGTTCGGCGTTCGCGCCGCACAGCAACGCATCGATCACGATACTGTTCAACGTCAACATGCTGGCGGCGCCAGTGCATCCCCAGGCGAATTGTTCTGCGACTAAACATACCTCGAAACATCCCAAGCCGGAACCGCCGAATTGCGTGGGTACGGCCAAGTTTAGCAACCCGGCTTCCAGGGTCATGGTTTGCAATTCGACGGGATAGCGCACGTTGCGATCGCACTCAACAGCGTGCGGAAGGATTTCCCTCGCGGAAAATTGACGTGCCAGGCCTTGAATGAGTTTTTGATCGGCGGTGAGAGAAAAATTCATTGGCTCGTGTCTTGTCGGTGTTCGATCGGCGATTATCGCATGCGGGTTTGTACCTAACTACTACGCAAAATGGCCATTGCCAGGACGCGCGTGGATGTTGCCGCCTGGCAACGCATGTCCTGAGAGCCGCACTGGTATTGCCTCTCCAGCCAACCTCCCTAATTGTCATTCCCGCGAAGGCGGGAATCCATTGTGTCCGCCCTACGGATTAACTCACCCACTTCCAATCCTTATAATCCTCGCGCAACTTCGTCTTCAAAAATTTCCCCGTCGATGTGCGCGGAATCGCATCGACAAAGGCGATTCCATCAGGCACTTGCCACTTGGCATATGTGCCGAGCAGAAACTCGCGTATTTCATCGGCGCTAGCTGTTTGCCCGGGCTTGAGAACGACCACCGCCAGCGGCCGTTCGTCCCATTTTGGATGGGGCACGGCGATCACCGCCGCTTCCGCCACGGCGGGATGGCCCATGATGGAATTCTCGAGATCGACGGAGCTGATCCATTCGCCGCCGGATTTGATGAGGTCTTTGGCGCGATCGGTGAGGCGTAAATAACCGTCCTGACCGATCAAGCCGACGTCGCCGGTTTTGAGCCAGCCGTCGGCGGTGAAGCTTTCTTCCGATTTCGCGAGGTTGTGATAGCCGCCGGTGATCCACGGACCGCGCACTTGAACTTCGCCTACCGATTGGCCGTCCCACGGCGCTTCGCCGTCATCGTTCATGATGCGGATGTCGACGAACGGGACGATGACGCCTTGCCGGGCGACGGCGGCGGCGCGTTCGTCCGGCGGCAGCTTTCTTGTATTCTGGTCTAGCTTGGAGATGGTGGCGATGGGCGAAGTTTCCGTCATGCCCCAGCCTTGGATGATTTCCATGTCGAGTTCGGCGTAGGCCTTGATGAGCGACGCGGGTACCGCCGAGCCGCCGACGGTCATGCGCATGCCGGGGACCAATTGCCATTTACCGGGATTCTGCTGCAGGGTTTGCAGTAACGAGAGCCAGATGGTCGGCACGCCGGCGGAGACGGTGACTTTTTCTTTCTCGTAGAGTTCGAGCAAACTTTCGCCGTCGAGAAACGGGCCGGGAAACACCAGCTTCGCGCCGACCATCGCGCACACGTA
>JAYTGZ010000200.1:0-3379 GCA_043733025.1 Pseudomonadota bacterium
TCGGCAGCGTCATCACCGGGCGTGTGGTCAAAGTTGCGGTGCGTGAAGGCGACCAAGTCGAAGTGGGCCAAACGTTGATTGAACTGGACCAAAGCGAACTGTCGGCCTCGCTCAAACAAGCGGAAGCGGCCGAGCAGAGTGCGCGAGCGCGCCTTGCCAACGTTTCGGAACTGGGGCTGGCTACGGCGGCGGAATCGCTTACCCAGGCGAAGGCCACGATGGAGTGGAACCAAGCAGAACTCAAACGCAATCGCGAGTTGCGCGCGAGCGGCTTCATCGGCCAATCCAAACTCGACGAAGTAGAACGAGCCTATCGTGTCGCCAAAAGCCAATACGAATCCGCACGCACGCAAATGCAATCGCAGAAGCAAGGTGGCGTGCAGGCACGCGAAGCGATCTCGAAATTGGGCGAAGCCACTGCCGCCCGTGAGTTGGCTGCCGCCAAGCTCGCACAAGCCACGATCCGTGCAGACGCGGCAGCGACCATATTGACGCGCACCGTCGAGTCGGGCGATGTGGTGCAGCCCGGGAAGACATTACTCACTCTGGCCACCGCCGGAGAGACGCGCATCACCGCGCAAATCGACGAGAAGAATCTGCCCTTCGTCAAGTCTGGCGACGCTGCGCTCGCGTCAGCCGATGCGTTTCCCGACGCCAAGTTTAAAGCCGAGGTGTATTACGTCGCACCCAGCGTGGACGTGCAGCGCGGCGCCGTGGAAGCGCGCTTGCGCGTGCCGGAGCCGCCGGCACATTTGCGTGCCGACATGACGCTATCGGTGGAAATCGTCGGTGCGCGTAAAGATAATGCGCTGGTGGTCCCCCTCAATGCCGTGCGCGGCGTCGCAAACGGTGGCGCTAACGTACTCACGGTGAACGCCGGCAAAGCTGCCACCCGCGCCGTTAGGTTGGGGCTAAGGGGCGGTGGCAAAGTTGAGATTGTCGATGGCTTGCAAGCGGGCGAGCAAGTGATCGTCAATGCCGCGATCGTGCCGGGCGCGCGGGTGCGAGGACGCGTTCTGGACGCCGAACGCATGACGCAACTTAAGCCATGATGAAATTCGAATGGACAGTGGCGCTGCGCTTTCTGCGCGAGGGTCGCATGCAGACTGCGCTGATTGTGGGCGGTACGACGATTGGCGTGAGTCTGATTATTTTTATCACCGGCATGCTGACCGGGCTGCAAGCCGACCTCGCGCGCCGTACGCTCGGCACACAGCCGCACATCGTCGTTCGACCGCCGGACGAAATCAATCGCGCGCAATTGTCCAGCCGGGGCGAGGTGATCCCGCTCGCGAATGCGCAGGCACGTGCGCAGCGCCTGCGTTCCATCGATCAATGGCAGCCGCTGCTTGCCCATATCGTGGCGATGCCCGGCATTCGCGCGGCGGCGCCCACGGTTTCGGGCGCGGCGCTGGCGCGGCGCGGCGAAGCTGACAAGGCGATCACACTCTATGGTATCGAACGCGAACCCTATGTGCGCGTGACCAAATTGGATGAAAAAATCATCGCCGGCCAGTTGCTGTTGAACGCGGGTGACGTGGTCATCGGTACCCAGCTCGCTCAAGATCTCGGCGTTGGGCTGGGCGACAAGATTCGCATTGAGACCGCGCGTTTTGCTGGGGATACGTTCACCGTGCGCGCCTTGTTTGACGCCGGCAACCGCGAAGCGAATCGACGCAATGTCTACGTAAACTTCCGCACTGGACAGACGCTGCTCGATCTCGCGGGCGGGGCCTCGAGCCTTGACATAGCGATCGGGGATGTATTCGCCGCCGAAAAATTTGCCCAATTGCTGCGTAATCAAACGGATCAAAAGGTTGAAAGCTGGATCGAAACGAACAGCCAACTGTTTACCGCGATTGCTAATCAGAACGTTATGACGCTGTTGATCCGCAGTTTCGTCGCGGTGATCGTCGCGGTCGGCATCACCAGCGTGCTGGTGGTGTCGGTGGTGCAAAAGCAAAGAGAGATCGGCATCTTGCGCGCCATGGGCGCCGCGCGCAGCGCCATTCTGCGCGTGTTCCTAATGCAAGGCGCGATCATCGGTATTGCCGGCGCGATATTCGGCAGCATCGGGGGCACCGGCTTGATGGCGCTCGGCAGCCGGCTGTTGCGTTCGCCCGATGGTTCGGCATTTTTCACGGTAACGTGGGCGCCGGAACTTTACCTGGGCGCGATCGCCGTGGCAGTCGTATTCGGCTTACTGGCGGCGATTGTTCCTGCGCGCCGCGCCGCGAGCCTGGACCCGGCGCAGGCCATTCGCGTCTAGTCGAACGTGGGCGCGCCCGTGGTTGAACTCGAAGGCATACGCAAGACCTACAACGCAGGCACGCCGGTCGAGCAGGAGGTACTGCACGGCGTGAGCCTTACATTGCAAGCCGGTGAATTCGCCGCGCTGATCGGGCCTTCGGGTTCAGGTAAAAGCACGCTGCTCAATATCATCGGGCTGCTCGAGCACGGAAGTGGCGGATCTTATCGCCTCAGCGGCAATGAGATGGCACAGGCTAATGACGATGAACTCACGCGTGCGCGGTTATCGACCATCGGTTTCGTGTTTCAGTTCCATCATCTGCTGCCCGCGTTCGATGCATTGGAAAACGTACAGATGCCGGGGCTGATGCTCGATGGCGACTACACGCCCGCGCGGCGCGATGAAGCATTGCGGCTACTGGAAGCGGTCGGCCTAAAAGATGCCGTGCGCAAAAAACCAGGTCAACTTTCCGGCGGCATGCAGCAGCGCGTGGCGATCGCCCGCGCGCTCGCGCTATCACCGAAGCTGGTGCTTGCCGACGAACCGACCGGCAATCTGGACACACACTCGGCAGATGATATTTTCAAACTAATGCGACAGTTCAATCGCGAGCGTGCCACGGCGTTTCTCATCGTCACCCATGATCCGCGCTTAGCCGAGCGTTGCGATCGGAATATCAATTTGGTCGACGGCATGATAGCCGAGGACAAGCGGATCCGCTGAACCCGCGGCGCTCTGGTGTTCACGCTAATGGTGCTTGCATCGCTACGGCGGGACATTTTCGTGCGTACGACACTTTCTTGCATGGCATCACACTATCGTTCATTACGGGGGTTTAAGCCCAAACCCTCGGAATTTTTCCAACTGTCAATTTCCGGCGTATAGGAGCCAATTTGGGCGTGGTTCAGACGAGGGTTACACGTAAAGCGGGGGACGCCGCTGTTGAGCGATACTGTTGCCCCTCTCCTTGAACCGTGGCCATGCATGAATCCATCCGCTTACCCAGCAGCCAAGCTGCTCGAAGTTGAACGAAAGAACCTGGCCATTCTGGCGTTGGCCGGGTCTGCAACGATCAGCGACCTGGCCGCCCAGCATGGCGTCAGCCGCAAATTTATCTACCAACAGACG
>JAYTGZ010000201.1:0-7449 GCA_043733025.1 Pseudomonadota bacterium
GCTAGCCCGCTCAAGGGCAGCATCTGTGATAGCATCCCGTGACGTGTTTTACGTTCCTGCTTACCCTGGATTTGGCTATTGCTCCGATGCTTTGATTTCTAATAAAGGATAACTATGCTTGACCAACCCGCTCCCGATTTTGAGGTTCCCGCCACCGGCGATCAAACCTTCCGCCTGTCGGCGATGGAAGGTAGCCCGTTGGTGCTTTATTTTTATCCCAAGGACAATACGCCCGGCTGCACGGACGAGGGCATGCAGTTCCGCGATCTGCATGGCGAATTCGTGAAGTTGCGCTGCAGCGTGTTCGGAATTTCCCGGGATACGGTCAAGTCTCATGAAAGCTTCAAGGGGAAAATGAGTTTCCCGTTCGAACTGTTGTCCGATACGGAAGAAATCGCCTGCAAGGCGTTCGATGTCATGAAGATGAAAAACATGTACGGCAAACAAGTTCGCGGCATCGAGCGCAGTACCTTCGTCATCGATAGGGATGGTGTGCTGCGCAAAGCGTGGCGCGGTGTCAGAGTGCCGGGTCATGCGCAAGAAGTCCTAACCTATATCAAAAGCCTCTAAGATTTGTTGAAAAACTACTGCGGTGCCCGTCTGGGGGCTGGCCTAGGGCCACGTCGTTGCGCGGTGCTCGGAATCCTCATGTACCCCCGGGTACATTCCGGTTCCTGCGCGCCGTGCGCCTAGCATCCGGGCATCCTCGTTACGTTTTTCAACAAACCCCAAAATCCTAAATCCTAGCCCTAGCCCGTAAAACATGCCACGTACAACCGCTGCAAAAACCAAATTTTTCGCGCTGGATACAAATGTTTTGATGCATGATCCGACCAGCTTGTTCCACTTCCAGGAACACGATGTTTACCTGCCCATGGTGACCCTGGAAGAACTGGACAATCACAAGAAAGGCATGTCCGAAGTCGCCCGCAACGCGCGTCAGGCAAGCCGTTTTCTCGATGAGCTCGTTAGCCGGGCGCCCGCCGGCGCGATGGCCGAGGGAATTTCTCTGACGGGTCACATCACCGGCGCCACGGGGAAATTGTTTCTGCAAACCGATGGGTTCGAAACGCCCGTTCCCGCCGGCCTTGCCGGTAACAAAGCCGATAACCAAATCCTCGGCATTGTGCTGCATTTGCAACAGTCGCAGCCCAAGCGCCAGGTGATCCTGGTCACTAAAGATATCAACATGCGCATCAAGGCTCACGCCTTGGGTGTTCCGGCGGAGGATTATTTTACCGACAAGGCGCTGGAAGATACCGACCTGCTTTACGGTGGCATGGTGGAGTTGGGCGCGGATTTCTGGGATAAACACGGCAAGGATATGGAGTCCTGGCAAGAAGGCGGCAGAACCTTCTATCGGATCCAAGGCCCGCTTTGCGCGAGCTTGATGCTGAACGAGTTTGTCTATCAGGCCGGCGAGAAACCATTCCAGGCCGCCGTGAGAGAGCAGTCGGGAAAAACCGCGGTGCTGGAAACCCTGCGCGATTACGGCCACCACAAACATAATGTTTGGGGCATCACGGCGCGCAACAAAGAACAAAATTTCGCGCTCAATTTGCTGATGAATCCGGATCTGGATTTCGTCACTTTGCTTGGCCAAGCGGGGACCGGAAAAACGTTGCTGACTCTGGCGGCGGGCTTAACGCAAACCCTGGACCAAAAGCTCTACTCGGAAATTATCATGACCCGCGCCACGGTCCCGCTTGGCGAAGATATCGGATTCCTCCCCGGCACGGAAGAGGAAAAAATGACGCCGTGGATGGGTGCGCTGGAAGACAATCTCGACGTACTCAACAAGACCGACGATGAAGGCGGCGACTGGGGCCGCGCCGCGACTCGGGATTTGATCCGCTCGCGCATTAAGATCAAGTCGCTCAACTTTATGCGCGGCCGCACGTTCCTGAACAAGTATTTGGTGATCGACGAAGCACAGAATCTGACGCCAAAACAGATGAAAGCGCTCATTACGCGCGCGGGACCGGGCACCAAAGTGGTCTGTCTCGGCAACATCGCACAGATTGATACACCTTATTTGACCGAAGGCAGTTCCGGGCTGACTTACGTGGTCGATCGTTTCAAAGGTTGGAAACACAGCGGCCACGTAACCTTGCAACGGGGCGAACGTTCGCGCTTGGCGGACCACGCGGGAGAAGTGTTGTAGGTTTTGGGGACATGACAGGACGCTGGCGTCCGGATCGTAGTAGTCGCGCTAATCGATAAGGAGGAGGAGATTGTGAAACGCTTTTCTTTGCAACGACGGGATTTACTCAGAGCAGGAGCGATCGCAACGCTGGGTTTTCCCGCGATTATCAAAGCCCAGAGCGATGCGATCAAGATCGGCCATTTGACGCCGCGCACCGGCTTTCTCGGCCAGGTCGGCGAGTATGGTTTTAAGGGCGCGACGCTGGCTGTCGAAGAAGTGAATGCCGCCGGCGGCGTGCTCGGCCGCAAGGTCGAGATGATCGCGGAAGACAGCGTGAAGCCCGATGTGGCCGTCACCAAGGCACAGAAGCTGATCGAGCGTGACAAGGTGAGTTGCTTGATCGGCGAGATCAGCTCCGCCTCGGCACTGGCGATCGCGGAACAGGCGCTGCGCTACAAAACGATTTTCTTGAACACCGGCGCCAACTCCGACGCGCTGCGTGGCGCGAATTGCAACAAGTATATGTTCCACGTCGAAGGCAGCAACACCATGTACACCAAGACCATCGGCACATGGTTGCGCAACAACAACCAGATCAAGGGAAAAAAGTGGTACTTCCTGGTAGCCGACTATGCCTTCGGTCACGATCTCTACAAAGTTTCATCGCGCTTCATCGAACAAAACGGCGGCATCAACGCCGGCAACGATAAGATACCCACCAACACGCCGGACTACAGCCCGTACATTTTGAAGATCCGGCAAGCCAAGCCGGACGTGGTGTATTCCTGCTTGGCGGGCGTGGATCTCACGACGTTCCTCAAGCAATATCGCGAATACAATTTGCCGTTCCGCTTGACGGGCGGCGCGATGGATACGGTGCTGTTCTGGGGCGCGGGCCACGATGCGATCTCGGGCACTTGGCAAAGCCTGTGGTACCACGGCCTGAAAAATTCCTCATCGGTCGCTTTTACCAAGCGCTTTACGGACAAATTCGGCATGCCGCCGGAGAACCAAGCCTGGGGCGACTACGTCGCCATGAAAATCATGCTGCAATCCATGGCGGAAACGAAAGCCACTGGCGGCATCAGAGTCATCGAGCATTTGGAGAAGGGCGCGAGTTTTGACGTGCTAAAGTCGCGGCCCGGCGTGTTTCGCGCCTGGGATCACCAACTCTTGCAAGAGATGTATGTGGTCGCGGTCAAAGATAAAGCGAAGATCAAAGATAAGTGGGATATCTTCGATGTGGTGATGGCGGTGCCGGGAAACAATGAATCGCTGGAATTGATCCAACCGAGCCGGGACGAGAATGCGTGTTCGATGGCGGCTTAATATGAACAATCGCAAGCGCACGATCCCCTCGCCCTCGGGGAGAGGGTTAGGGTGAGAAGGAACTAAGTAGGGATGGAAATCATCCTCGAGCAAATCATCAACGGTCTGCTCGTCGGCTCGTACTACATCGTCCTGGCTTTAGGTCTGTCGCTGATTTTTAGCCTGGGCGGCGTGGTCAATCTCGCCCACGGCGCGTTCTACGCCCTGGGCGCCTACTTCGCTTACGAAGTGCAAGCTCGTCTGGGATTCGGTGGCGCCGTAGTCATTGCACCCATCGGCGTGGCGCTGGTCGGGATTATCATCGAACGATTTTTTCTGCGGCGTTTGTATCGCGAAGATCCGATGTTGGGGCTGTTGTTCACCTTCGGCTTGGCGCTCGTCGCGGAACAAAGCCTGCGCATGATCTGGGGCTCGAGCGGCTTGCCCTTCGCCATGCCCGAAGCGCTACGCGGACAGTTGTTGTTGGGCGATTTTATTTATTCTTACTACCGGTTAACGGTGTTGGCCGTATCGATCTTGGCGATCGCGGGCTGCTGGCTGCTGCTCAACAAAACCGCCTTCGGACTCATCGTCCGCGCCGGCACGCGCGATCCGGAAATGGTGCGCGCGCTCGGCATCCAACTTGCGCCGACGTTGACAGCGGTGTTCGCGCTGGGCGTGGCGCTCGCGGGTCTCGCGGGCGTGATGTCCGCGCCGCTCGCGGGTGTGCAACCTGCCATGGGGACTGAAGTGGTCACGGCCGCGTTCGTGGTGGTGGTGATCGGCGGGCTCGGTAGCTTCTGGGGTGTGGTTGTAGCGGGACTACTGGTCGGCGTGGTGCGCGGCATTACCGCGATCTACTATCCGCCGGCGACGGAAGCATCAATGTATCTGCTGATGGCGTTGATCTTGCTCATTCGGCCGCGTGGTTTGATGGGCGAGCGATTCGAGAAGTTTGAACGCTAATGTGTCTGGAGAGCCAATACCAGTGCGGCTCTCAGGTCATGCACCACCACGAGCCAATGGCCCCAGGTGGCCCTATGGCCCTAGGCCACCCCGGGCCAGCCCCCCACCCCGTATCCACGCGCCTTCTGGCACGGCCATTGGCTAAATGAATAACCGCCGCATCGCCCCTTTGACGATCCTCGCCGCAGGTTTGCTCTTGCTGCCATTCCTGCTGCAACCCTTCGGCTACACCTACGGCATCGCCACGGAGATTGCGATCTTCGCGCTGATCGGTTTGGGATTCAATTTGCTGTTGGGGTACACGGGGCTGTTAAGTTTTGGCCACGGTTTGTTCTTTGGTTTCGGTGCGTACGTTGCCGCGCTCACACAATTGCATTGGTTCGGCGGTGGCATGATGTTGCCCTTGCTGGCGGCGTTGTTGTTTACCGGCATACTCGGCGTGATGCTGGGCTTTCTCGTGTTGCGCCGGCGCGGTGTGTATTTTTCGTTGCTGACGCTGGCGTTCACGGTGTTGGGATTTTACGTAGCCTATCGTTGGACCGATTTCACCGGCGGTGAGAACGGCTTACGTGGGGTAAAGCGCACCACGTTGCTCAGCGTGAATCTGGATGACGCGGCGACGTTCTATTGGTTCGTCGCGGCGATCGTTCTACTCGTCGCGTGGGTGTTACTTCGCATCACCCGCTCGCCATTCGGCAGCGTGCTGGTGGCGATGCGCGAGAACGAGCAACGTGCCACCTTCGTCGGCTATCCCGTCAAACGCTACAAACTCATTGCCTTCGTTATGTCCGCTGTCGTGATGGGCTTGGGCGGCGGTCTCTACGCCTTTCTGAAATTATTCGTCTCGGCCGATTTGGTGCACGTGAATTTTTCCGGCGAGATCGTCGCCATGACCATTATCGGTGGCGCGCGCAATTTTCTCGGCCCGGCGCTCGGCGCCTTGTTCTACATCTTGTTCCGCGAATTCCTGTCGTCGTACACCGCGGCGTGGCAGTTTTGGTTCGGCCTTTTGTTCATGGCGTTCATTTTATTCACGCCGACCGGACTCGTGGGCTTGGGCGCGCGGCTGCTGGCGCCGTTCCGCAAATCACAAGAGGGCCCGGCGGCCATGGCGGGTCGATTAACACCGGCGATTGCGCAAACGGCGCCGCTGTTCTTGCAACGAACGCAGGCGATGAATGCCGGCGACACGCTCTACCAGGCCACAGGTTTGGCCAAGTCTTTCGGTGATTTTCGCGCCGTCGACAACGTCAGCATGAGTATTCGCCACGGCCGTCTGCAGGCGCTGATTGGCCCTAACGGCGCGGGTAAGACGACCTGTTTTAACTTATTGTCCGGCGCCTATCCGCCCGATCGCGGCGAGTTGGTTTTCGCTGGGGCAAACATCACCGGCGCGGGCGCCCATGAGATGGCGGGCAAGGGCATCGCCCGTTCGTTCCAGATCACCAATTTGTTTCCCGATCTCACCGTTTTCGAAAATTTGCGCTTGGGATTACAAGCATCGGATAAAGCCCGCTTCAACCTGTGGCGCGATGCGCGACACCTGTCTCGAGTAAATGACGAACTGGCGACGCTCATGAAATTTCTCGGACTCGAAGGCATGGAGCAGGCGAAGGTGGCCGACCTGTCGTATGGTGGCCAACGGCTACTGGAAATCGGCCTATCGCTTAGCGCAAAACCGCGTCTACTGCTCCTCGACGAACCGCTTGCAGGCTTGGCGGCAGCGGAGCGGGAACGCATCATCGGTCTGGTGCGACAACTAGTGGACCACATGGGCGTGCTGCTGGTGGAACACGATATCGATCGCGTGTTCGAGTTCGCCGATCACATCACCGTAATGCACAACGGTGCGGTGCTTACGACCGGCGATGCCGACGCGGTGCGCCACGATGCAACGGTGCAAGCGGTATATCTCGGCAGCGGGCGCAAAGCGGTTATGTCTAGCCGTTCCAGCGCGACAGCGGGCGAGGTGATCCTGCGTTTGGAAGGCGTGAATACATTTTACGGCGAGAGCCACATCCTGCACGATGTCGCCCTCGATATTCGCGCCAATCAAGTGACGGCATTGCTGGGCCGCAACGGCGCGGGCAAATCGTCGACGTTTAAAACAATCATGGGCATCGTGCCACCGCGTAGCGGGAGCGTCACCTTCGCTGGTCAAGTGATCAGCGGCAAAACACCGGAGCAGATCGCGCGCCTGGGTATCGGCTATGTGCCGCAGGGACGGCGTTTATTTCCTGGGCTTACGGTCGCAGAAAACCTGCGGCTTGGCGGTTTGAGCCGGCGGGCGGGGGAGGGCGTGCATTGGGATCATGAACGCATTTTTTCCTACTTTCCGCGCATCCGCGAAAAGCTCGACACCAAGGCCGACGTGCTTTCCGGCGGCGAGCAGCAGATGGTCGCCATCGCCCGGGCGTTGTCAGGCAACGTGAAATTGCTGTTGCTCGACGAGCCGTTCGAAGGCTTGTCGCCGGCCGTGGGCGAGGAGGTGTTCCGCGCCCTCGATCAACTGCGCGCGGAGATGACGATACTCGTCATCGAGCACGACCTTGATTTGGTGCTGGCTCTCGCCGATAGTGCCTACGTACTGGATCGCGGTCGCGTTAGCCACGTCGGCCCGGCAGCACCGTTGCTGACCGACCTGGTCCTGCGCAAGAGCGTGCTATGGGATGGCTCCGTCCACTGAGGCGCTGCGCCGAGATGCGCTGTAGTGCGTCGTAATTAGCACTTCCCCCTAGCCCCAATGCTGTTCGCTTAGCGAATTTAATCCGTTCTGGCTGAGCGGGTCGAGGCCTTGCTCAGTTCGGGAGGTCGGTTGAGAAAGATGGACTAGGGGTTGTGAAATTAACGCACGCACGCTAAAGTAATGGGCGTTCTTTGATATACAGGATTCGTTCTTGCTGAACATCGTCGAGGCTGCGGGTTGGCCAATCTGGTTGTTGATAATCTGTTCCGTTATTGCCCTTGCCATCATCGGTGAGCGTTTGTGGACCTTGCGGCCTCGATTGGTTGCGCCCCGCGAGCTATTG
>JAYTGZ010000202.1:0-4189 GCA_043733025.1 Pseudomonadota bacterium
TATCTGCGTTAGTGAGTCGTAAAATTTCATCCACATCGTGCCCGAGGGCTTCGTTAAGCGACCAACCGGTGAGGAGTTCCGCGTGTGGATTCATGAAGCGGATGCGCGCTTCGGGATTGGTGGCAATCACCGCGTCGCCAACGCAGCGCAAGGTGCTGGAGAACCACTGCTCCGATTCGCGCAATTGCTGTTCGAGTACCGATTTGTACAACGCCACCTCGATCGCGGCGCGCAGTTCCTTGGGCTCGAATGGTTTGGTGAGATAACCGTACGGTGCGGCCTTGGTCGCGCGATCGACAGTGTTGGTATCGCTGTATGCGGTGAGAAAGATTACGGGTATATGCAGGCCGCGCGAAATGTGCCGGGCGCTGTCGACTCCGTCCAGGTCGCCCTTGATACCGATGTCCATCAGCACAAGCTGTGGTTTGTGCTGATGCGCCATGGCAATCGCGTCCTCGCCATTATCCGCAGTCCCGCAGATTTGATAGCCCATTTCTTGTAACTGGGCAGATAGATCCATTGCGACGATGGCTTCGTCTTCAACGATCATAATAGTAGCGGGCAGCACCGGCACCTCGATCTGTAGCGTATAGTTTGCCAAATTCTATCTGTATTCTTGTGGCTTGTCATGCCAAAATTCCGGTTAAAGACTACGCAGCCTCCTGTGCAATGCGTGTAATCAATGCTTGGCAGCCCGCGCCGGCAGCGCGCTGCGATTGGCTGCCGCGCGGGCGCGCAGCGGAAACACCAGCGATACCCGCGTTCCGCCATTGATTTCGAATGTCAGCGTCGCGTCCAGTTGCCGGCTTAATGTCTCCACTAATTTAAGGCCGGTGGAGGTTGATGGCGCGGTGGAAGGTGTTGCAGGCAGGCCGACACCATTGTCAGCGACAACCAGGCATGCCATGTTTTCCCCCGCGCTTGAAAGACTTACACGCACCGCGCCGCGCCTGCCATCCGGAAACGCGTGCTTTAGACTGTTGGTTATCAATTCATTCAACAGCAAGCCGAGCGGCACTGCGTGTTCGAGTTCGACGGCGAGGGGTTCGCCTTCACAATTAATAGTGATGCCGCGTTGTTCGATGCCGGCTGTGGCGCCCAAACCGCGACACAAATCACGGATATAGTCCGCAAGTATGATGAAGGAAAGATTGCGCGACTGATAAAGCTGCTCGTGCACCAGCGCCATGGCGCGGACACGGTGTACGCTTTCGAGCAACGCGCCCTTGTACTCGCCCTCCGGCAAGGTGCGCATTTTCATGTTCAGCAGGCTGATAATCACCTGTAGATTATTCTTCACGCGGTGATAGACTTCTTTCAGCAACGTCTCTTTCTCGCGGAACGCGAGATCGATGGCGGCTTCCTTTTCCTTGCGATCGCTGATGTCGCGCATGATGGCGCTATAGAATCGTCGCTGCCCGCTTTCCCAAGTGGCCAACGACAATTCCAACGGGAACTCCTTACCGTCCCTCGTTAAACCGCTCACCTCCGTCGTCTTACCAGTGAGTTGCAGAACTTCGCCGCCCGCCACGCTCGGCATCACTGGATCCAGCAGCTCTCGATAGCGCTCGGGCAGCAAACGCGACAACTCGCGGCCGATCATTTCATCGGCGCGGTAGCCGAAGATCGTTTCCGCGCCGCGGTTCCATGACACCACGCCGTCAGCCGCATCGCAGACTATGATCGCCTCGTTAGCCGACTCGGCGAGCGAACGAAACCTATCAGCGGACTCGCGCATCGCCGCCGCCGCCCTGTCCAGTGCGCTTTGACGCGTCATCGCCAATGAGCGGAAAACAACGAACAGCAGCAGACTGATGATCGTGCCGGCGAGCAGCACCAGTTGCGACCTCTGCGTGTCGATGGCGTTCTCGAACGCTGGCAGCGTCGCAAGCTGTAAGGTCCAGCGGTGATCATTGAGAGTCAAGGGGACCTGCGTTGCGAACATCGGGCGCAAATCGTTGCCGCGCCCACGACCCGCTTCACTGTCGTACATCATTGTCGCTGGCGCTGGCTTGTCGGCGTCGAAGACTTGCAACGCCAGCCCCGGCATCATCGCACCCAGCATGACGCGCATCAACTCGCCTGTGCGAATCGGGGCATATACATAGCCGATGAGCTCACGTTGTCTTTCAGTCGGCGTCGCCGTTGCCGCGCCGTTGCGGTAGACCGGCAAATAGACCAATACGCCAGCCTCGGGCCTGTCACCGTCTTTTTGCACCAGAGTCACTTTGCCGCTCAATGCCGCCAGCCCGGAATCCCGGGCGCGTATCATCGCGGCGCGGCGCACCGGATCGGAAAACATATCGAACCCAAACGCGCGCAGATTGCGCCCGCTGGCCGGCTCAAGATGAAGTATAGGCGCGTATTCGCCACGTTCGCCCGCTGGCCATACCTGGTATTTTGCGAGGCCGTCGGCTTGGGCGCCGCGTTCTAGTGCGAGCTTATCGGCGTCGGTAACGTATTGCGCGAACCCCACTCCTTGCAATCCGGGAAAATTATGCTCGACATCGAGTTGCCCTATGTATTGACGCCATTCGTCGCGCGATACCGAGGTTGAAGCGGCGAATAGCGCGCGAGCACCGCGCAGCGTTGCTTCGTAAACCATTATACGTTCCACGGTGCGCGCGCCTCCCTTTCCGTATCGGCCGCCTCCAAGTGCCAGCCGAGGATGGCGCCGGCCAAACAGCCGAACAGCACCAGCCAGGGCGCCGCCACGTCTCTCGGCGTGGGCTTAACGCCATTGAGTTCGCGCCGCTCCACCATATCGGCGGCCAGCAACAGACCGGTGACGGTGAACAGCCCAAAAAAGCACCCGAGCAAAATGAGCGATGTATTGACATTATTGCCGTCGAGCGGCCCGCGGTGATGGATTGTTGCCCAAACCGCCATGCTCGCAATGATGAGCGAAGCGGTCGCCGCGCCCCTGGTGCCATGACGGTAGGCGGCCCACGCGAGGCATGGAATGAATAGGTAAAGCAGAAGGCGGGCCCGGGGATCGGCACCGAACTCGCCTCTAAAAACAATGGCGCCGATAACCATGAGGCCGGCAATGGACGCTATGACCTCTAGCGTCTGGCGCACTGACCCGCGGGCATGAGCCACCGTGGTGCGCCGCAACCAAGCGATGAGTAGCGGCGACACGATCAGCATACCGGCGGCATCACCGAGCCACCAGGTCAACCAGATGACCAGTTGCGCGCTTTGCGGCACAATGTCGCTTGCAACGAGGCTGGTGGTGCCTACACTTGCGCCGACGAGACACACGCCTACCGTGATGATCAGAAACCAGAACACATCCTGTGGTCGGTCGAACGGGCTACGCGATCCCAGCAAACGGTTAAGCAGCAGCGCACCTAGTAGCGCCTCGAGCGTATTGCCTACGGCGATGGTAGCGGAAACGGCAGCGACAACCGCACTGCTCGCCGCGTTGTTGGCGGCAAAAACCGTCACGTTGGCCACGAAGGCGCCCAATGTGATGCCGGGCCAGACGCGGTATCCGAGCAGCAGCAACGCGGCCAGGGCAATACCCGAAGGTGGCCAAACCGGAGAGGCATTGGTCGCGGCAAACGCGAGCGCGAGGCCAAGCCTGGCAACAGTGTAATACACGACGGCGAGTGCGGCGATTTTGATCGGCCACACCGCTGCGTCGGGCAAGCGTGAAAAATTCATATTTTCTTCCAGCCGTATTGCAGCGCAAAGCACTACTCTACACTGACGTCGGTGATTTAGCAGGCGCGGGTATCGTAGATCTCAATAAATGGGGGTGGCGTGCAAATGGTGCAGAAAGTGACGGTTTGGTATCCGGGAGGGAGCTTCGTAACTTATAGATTGTAAGCCGTCTTCTGTTCCTTCCCAGAGCACTTTCTTGTCATTGAGTAGGCGATAAAGTTTCATGTTGTTGAACAGGCGACCGGTGATCCGAGAGAACCCGAATTGCACACTGAATAGTCAGTTTATTCAGTAGCTTATTGGTTAGCTGACCTCCGCAGCCTCGGCGCGATGAGAGTGAAAAAACTAGTCGATTTCAAGGGTCGCGAGGATCGGGGTATGCCGGGTGACACCGAGGCTAAAAGTGCTGCCAACGCTCCTAAAGGTACCTTCCACGAGACGCGCGGCCCCTGTAGCAGTTCAAAAAACGGCTTCTGGAAGGGAACAAAAACAAACCGATAATCAAACCACTAGAACAACA
>JAYTGZ010000203.1:0-4228 GCA_043733025.1 Pseudomonadota bacterium
CTTCACACCAAGCGCCTCGCCCTTCTGCTTGGCCATGGTCGTGGTCGCGGGCCGGCTCTCGGGGAAAGGATCGACGCCCGGATCGAACACGCCCGATTCGTCGAACGGCGCGAGGTGGCCGTTGTCCACGCCCTGAAAATCCACCAGCTCTTTCAGCGCCGCCTCGGGCGTCATCGCCGCGAAGCGCTGAATGTCCTCCGGGTTACCACTAAAACCGGCGCGCTCCAGCAAATGCGCAGCCCGTTCCGCATTCCAATCTTGCGCGCCAATCGGCGTAAGATCGTCCGCCCAATTATTTTCCGCAGCGTGGATCAGCGTAGATCCGCTCAAAGCAAACGCCAACAACAGAAATTTCCACATAGATCCCTCTAGCTCCAACCAGTCAGTTAACGAAACACACCATTTTACCTGGGTTTGGCTCGATCGGCCTATCAAATGATAGTGCGAGACCATCAGGCCACGAGCCGCATGAATATTGGATCGCAGGCATGGCGCCGTCAGAAGGCAAGCGGGGAGCGGCTTTCAGCGAATCTCTGCAACCTCGGGGCTCAATCCCATTGTGTCCTACGACTGCCGCTTAACGTAACCCCATAGCAGTCAAAACCCCAGATAGTCATTCCCGCGACGGCGGGAATCCAGTGTCGTTAGACGAAAGCCACCGGTTCCCCGCTTTCGCGGGGATGACAAAACAACGCGCATCAGGTGCGCTACGTCGGCTATGTCCATTTTAAACTGTTGAAACATGGCCTGGTGACGCGTGTAGCCGATTGGCCCTTCTCGACATTTCATCGGTTGGTGAAACACCGCATTTACCCGTCGGATTGGGGTGGCGAAAACGATATTGCGTTAGGATAAGATGATTGCCATGCGGCGCAATGGCCCTAGGCCAGCCCCCACCATCTGAGCGACGATGAATCCCAATACACCATCAAGATGCTGCGTGCGGAATTTCCAGTGCAAAGAAATAGAACGCGAGGCATTAGCCAAAGCGGCCGGTGATGTAATCTTCCGTTTGCTTGTTTTTCGGCTTGATGAAAATCGTGTTGGTGTTGTCGAATTCGATTAACTCGCCGAGATACATGTAGGCGGTGTAGTCGGACACCCGCGCCGCCTGCTGCATGTTGTGGGTGACGATGAGGATGGTGACTTTTCTCTTGATTTCCGTGATGAGTTCTTCGATGCTGGCGGTGGCGATGGGATCGAGAGCCGAAGTGGGTTCGTCGAACAGCAACATTTCCGGATCCGTGGCCAGCGCGCGGGCGATACAAAGCCGCTGTTGCTGACCACCTGATAGATTAAACGCGAGATCGTTTAGGCGGTCCTTCGCTTCGTTCCACAGCGCCGCACTCGTCAGCGCCTGCTCGACTTTTTCGTCCAGCAGCGCGCGGTTCTTGACGCCGCGTACCCGCAAGCCATAGGCGACGTTCTCGAATATCGATTTAGGGAAAGGGTTGGGTTTTTGGAACACCATGCTAATGCGCATGCGCACTTCGATCGGATCCACGCCGGGCGCCAACACATTAATATTGTCCGGCTTGAGAGAAATCTCGCCTTCGTAGCGATTGCCGGGATACAAGTCATGCATGCGATTGAAACAGCGCAGGAACGTCGATTTGCCGCAGCCGGACGGCCCGATCAGCGCGGTGACTTTTTTGTTCGCCACCGGCAGATTGATATTCTTGAGCGCCTGGTAAGCGCCGTAATAGAAATTCAGATTGCGCGCTTCGGCTTTGATGTCGCTAATAACGGCTCCGGCTGGGCTCATTTATTCCTTACCATTTAATTTTTTTACGCAGGCGATAGCGCAGATAAATCGCGAAACCGTTCATCAGCAATGTCAGGGCGATCAACACCAGGCCCGCGGCGGCGGCATTGACCTGAAACGCGGGATCGGGCCGCGAGGTCCACTGAAACATCTGAATCGGCATCACGGTGAAACTTTCCCGCAGCCAATCGAACGACAAAAACGGAAACTCGCCTTTGATCGGGCTCGAGGGATAGGAAAAAATCGCGACCGCGGCGCCAACGGTAATAAGCGGAGCGGTTTCGCCGATGGCGCGGGCGAGACCGATGATCACGCCGGTTAAAATACCGGCGCTCGAATAGGGGAGAATGTGGTGCGACACCATCTGCCACTTGGTGGCGCCGAGCGCGTAGGCGCCCTCGCGAATGGCTCCAGGGATGGTGCGTATCGCTTCCCGTGTCGCGACGATAACGATGGGCAATATCAACAGGGCCAGCGTAAGTCCTGCCGCCGAGATACTTTGGCCGAGGCCCAGCAGATAAACGAATAACCCCAGCCCGAGCAATCCATAAACGACCGACGGCACGCCGGCGAGATTGCTGATGTTGATTTCGATCAATCCGGTAAGCCAATTCTTGGCCGCGTATTCTTCAAGATAAATACCCGCGGCCACGCCCAGCGGCACGGCGGTGAGCGCCGTCACCATCATCACCAGCAAGGTACCCACCCAGGCGGCGGCAATGCCCGCGTTGGTAGCTCGTCGCGACGAAAAATTAGTGAAAAATTCCCAAGAGAGCCGCGGCGCACCGTCCCACAACAGATTCGCGAACAAGCCAACAAGCACCATGACGGCCAGCGCCAACGCCAATAAACCGAGCAAGGAAAAGACCAGATCCCAGCGCTTGGCTTTGGCGATCAGTCGACGAATTTCGCTAATCGACGTTACCTGCATCAGTAAACCTCGCGGTAACGCTTGCGCAGCCAATAACCGAGAACATTGAACACTAAGGTGATCAGCAACAGGGTCAGACCGACGGCGAAGATGCTCTGATAACCGATGCCGCCGTGTGGCAAATCGCCCTGGCTCACTTGCACGATGTAGGCCGTCATGGTTGCGGCGGGCTCTAACGGATTCCAGGTCAGATTGGGTTGCATGCCGGCGGCAAGCGCCACCACCATGGTCTCGCCGACAGCGCGCGAGATGGCCAGAATGTAGGACGCCGCCAAGCCGGAAAACGCGGCGGGCGTCACCACTTTCCACGCCGTTTGAAAGCGCGTCGCGCCCATGGCGTAGGAACCTTCGCGCAAGTGCATGGGCACGGCACGCATGGCGTCTTCCGACAGCGAACTTACGTAAGGGATGATCATAACGCCCATCACCAAACCGGCGCTGAGCAAGTTGAAGCCGGGCAACTCCGGCATCAGTTTTTGCAACAACGGCGTGACAACCAGAAAGGCGAAATAGCCATACACAACCGTAGGAATCGCCGCGAGCAATTCGAGTATCGGTTTGGCGGCTTCACGTAATTTGAATGGCGCGAACTCGCTAATGTAAATGGCAATCGCGGTGCCGATCGGGATCGCTATGCACAGCGCGACAAACGACGAAACCAAGGTGCCCGAAACGAGCGGCATGATTCCATAACGAGGCACGTCGAACAGCGGCGTCCACTCCGTGTCCGTCAGAAAATCCAGGAGCGGCACGTGCTGAAAAAACGTCCAGGATTCCGTGATCAGAATGAACATGATGGCGAGCGTGATGGCGATCGACGATAGCGCCGCCAACAACAGCAACAACTCGATCACACGTTCTTTGAATCTCCCCCAAGGCCGACGGCTTACTGCCATGGCCGGACTTGCTTCAGACAAGGACGCTCCCCGCATTAAGCTTGACACACTCATTCTACTCTAACGTCTGATCGGAAAAAAAACCGGGGAGCACGTTTCCCGGTTCGATTGAGGTTGCGCAAACAGGGCGGTTACAGCTTGCTTTCGCGCTTCATGAGGTCTTCGATCTTCACGCCCACTTCGGCGGCGCCGCCGAATACCGTGCCGATTTTCTTCTTCGCCACATGCTCCGCGGCGAGGTCATATATGGCCTTGGGAAGCGCAATGTAGCGCACTTCCTTGGCTAGTTTAGCTGCATTTTTCAAGTAGAAGGAAACGAATTCCTGCACTTCCGGCCGCTCGAGAGATTTCGCTTTCACATAGATAAAGATCGGGCGCGACAAAGGCTGATAACTTCCGTCTTCCACGGTTTTGTCGGACGGACCGACCGCGGGGGCGCCGGCTTTGGCGACGATGGGCACGGCCTTGAGTTTGTCCTGATTCTCTGCATAGTAAGCGTAACCAAAGTAACCGAGGGCCGCCTTGTCGCGCGACACACCTTGCACCAGCACATTGTCGTCTTCGCTGGCTGTGTAGTCGCCGCGGCTGGATTTCGCCTTGCCGACGATCGCTTCCGTGAAGTAATCGAAGGTGCCG
>JAYTGZ010000204.1:0-4073 GCA_043733025.1 Pseudomonadota bacterium
TTCAGCCACTTGTTGCTGATGCGAAACGTGACGCCATGTTGCGTCCGATCGCGCTGACTGGCAATGACCGCTTGGGTCAATGCGGCTTCTCTCCACACCGGGTTCGCGACGTTTGATGGGTCTTCGAATTTCGTCACGTGGCGCAAGAAATATTGCACGTTAATGTTGAGATAGGAGAAAAACGTGCGCTCGACGCCAACCACGCCCCAAAAGAACGGATTCTTGATGAACGGATCGTCGCCATTGCTATCGGCGGTGCGCGCGTAGGCGATTTCTCCGCGTAAGCCATAGCGGCCGAGCGCCGTGGCCGCATCGGCGCCCAGCACACGATAACGATGATGGGACAATAACATATTCACGCCGGTCGGGCCCGCACTTTTGACGCTGACGTCGGGATTGAGATCAAAGCCATCGTAGTAGGAAACGGACCAATCCAAGTCTTTGCCGCTACGCTCAAATCTCGCCGCCCAGGTGCGATGACTATCTGGAACGTCTTCGTCATAACTGATCCCGGTCTGCTTGGGAAAGGGCAAGACATTGGCGCGAAAATCCGGCAGCCAGATTCCGGTCACCGAATAGTCGCCGAAGCTGTATCGCGCCTTTGCGGCAAGCGCGCCAAAGCGGTTGTCGTCGTCCTCCGGCACCAAGATTTTGAAGTTGCGCGGCGTGAGATTGTCCGTCGGATTAATGCGATCGGCGCGGCCCCAGGCGATGATCTGGCGGCCGACGCGAAAATCCCAAGCGCCGTTGGCGTAGTCAGCATAGGCTTCGCGAATCAGATATTTCTTGTCGGTCCCTTTGAATACATTGTCGCTGCGCGCCCAACCTTCGGCGTACAAGCCGATGCCCTTGGGCAATTTGTGGTTCCACTTTAGCCACAGCGCGCCGACGCCGAGATTTTTTTCGTTATCCAACATGCGCGACGAACTCCAGTAAGCCGCGCGCGCCGAGCCGCTTAATCCCCAGCGTTCCCAGAACTTGCGCGTCTCCTCCGCCGCCGCGGAGGCATCGTCTGCCGGAACCATGGCCGGCTCATCCGCGGCAGTCGCGGCCAGGGCGACTCCGTCACGCGCGGCGCCGGTAGAATTCGAGTCGTAACCCGTTGTGATTTCCGATTGCAGCGATATCTCCGCGGCGATCGAGATGGCGGGCGCCTGGATTAGCACGCTCAGGGCAAAACACGCAATAGAACCTCTAAAGGTCATAGTCATTTGCTCGTTGCTGAAAGATGCAGCTCAGGTCGAATATTTCCGCGGCCGCCTGTGGACGCCGCTGGTGAATTGAACATACTATCCGAGCCTCGAACGCTTGGGAAGCGAGGCGACAAATAACCCGTTGCCTGGGTAGAATAGTCGGTTCACAATATATGCAGCAAAGAAATCGGCGCAGGGTCGCCGTCGCGTTCGATTCTAGTCACCATCAGGCTTCGGCCGCAAAAACTTTTGGAGGAGTAGACCATGCCCAAGTACAGCACTGAAGCACTCAGGACCATTGCGCTCGTAGGCCACGCGGGCGCCGGCAAGACGAGCCTCGCGGAAGCGTTGCTCCATCGGGCCGGCGCCATCACCACGCCAGGAACCATCGAGCGCGGCACCACGGTCTGCGACTTCGATCCCCTCGAAAAACAATATCAACACTCGCTCAATTCCGCCGCCGTCCACTTCGACGACCAAGGCACCCACGTTCACCTGATCGACACCCCCGGCTATCCGGACTTCATGGGCCAAGCCATCGGTGCATTGCCGGCCGTCGAGACCGCCGCGATCGTAATCAACGCGCAGAACGGCATCGAACTCATTACCCATCGCATGATGCAGTGGGCCGAGAAACGCAAGCTCTGCCGCGCCATCATTATCAACAAAATCGACGCGGAGAATATCGATCTGCCGGGTTTGCTCGCCGCCATTCAGGAAACCTTCGGTAAGGAGTGTTTGCCGATTAACCTGCCCGCCGACGGTGGCAAGAAAGTCGTCGATTGCTTTTTTAATCCGTCGGGCGATGCGGATTTTTCTTCCGTGGTGGCGGCCCACAACGCGATTATCGACCAAACCGTGGAGGTCGATGAAGACTTGATGGCGCTGTATTTGGATAAAGGCGAAGTTACGCCGGAGCAATTGCATGCGCCGTTCGAGAAAGCGTTGCGCGAAGGCCATTTGATTCCAGTCTGTTTTGTCTCGGCGCGCACCGGCGCCGGTGTGGCCGAGTTATTCGACATCTTCGCTAAGCTCATGCCGAATCCGCTGGAAGGCAACCCGCCATTATTCGTCACTGGCGAGGGTGACAGGGAAGAGGAATTCCATTCCGAGCCCGATCCGAAAAAACACGTGCTGGCCCACGTGTTCAAGATCACCGTCGATCCTTTCGTCGGCAAGCTCGGCGTCTTCCGTGTTCACCAAGGCACCATCACCAAGGACACCCAACTCTATATCGGCCACGCGCGTAAACCCTTCAAGGTCGGGCATTTGTTCATGCTGCAAGGTAAAGATCACGTCGAGGTCGACGCGGCGATTCCCGGCGACATTGCCGCCGTCGCGAAAGTCGATGACATCGAATTCGATTCCGTGTTACATGATTCGCCGGAAGACGAGCACATTCATCTGCGTCCGGTGGAATTTCCCAATCCTGTTTACAGCATCGCCATCGAGCCGAAGAAGCGCGGCGACGAACAGCGGCTGCACGACATCCTTGCAAAATTATCGGCGGAAGATCCGTGCTTCCGGGTGGAGTTGTCACCTTCGACCAACGAGACTATTTTGCACGGCCTCGGGGATTTGCACATGCGCACCATGCTGCAACGCATGGCGGACGTTTACAAAATGGAAGTCGCCACCCATGCGCCGCGCATCGCTTATCGCGAGACCGTGATGGCGAACGCGGAAGGCCATCATCGCCACAAGAAACAAACTGGCGGCGCGGGCCAATTCGGCGAAGTGTTTCTGCGCATCGAACCGTTACCGCGCGGAACCGGCTTCGAGTTCCTCGACAAAACTTACGGTGGCTCGGTACCCCATCAATTTATTCCCGCCGTCGAGAAAGGCGTGCGCATGGTGTTGGATGCCGGGCCGCTTGCCGGCTATCCGATGCAAGACGTGCGCGTCACGGTAACGGACGGCAAAAGCCATGCGGTCGACTCAAAGGAAATCGCCTTTGTCAGCGCCGGCAAGAAAGCGTTCTTGGACGCTATCGAAAAAGCCCGGCCGATAATTCTTGAACCGATCGTCAACATGCAAATCACCATCCCCGATCAATTCGTCGGCGACATCACTGGCGATCTCTCATCGCGACGCGGCCACATTACCGGCACTGAGGCAGCGCGGAGCAACGCGTCCATCGTCGCCGGCAGGGTGCCGTTATCGGAAGTCGGCGATTATCAATCGAAACTGAAATCCATTACCGGCGGCGCGGGTTCCTATGCGCTGGAGTTGTCGCACTACGAAGCCGTGCCACCACAAGCGCAGCAGAAACTAATCGCGGATTACAAGGCGACACGGCCGCAGGCGAGGGACGATGATTAGGTTGGAAAGCGCGTGGCTTCCGATTTGAGGAAGTATTACTCTTCACGAAAGCTAGGTCTGTCCACGCCCGTCGGCATGCGTTAAAATAATGAAATGAATGAAATCATATTTATGGTCGAAGACGCGCCCGAGGGTGGCTACGTGGCCCGAGCGTTGGGTCAATCCATTGTGACCGAGGCCGATAGCTTGGCTGAATTGCACGCGAATGTGCGCGATGCGGTTCATTGTCATTTTGACGATGGTCAAGCGCCGAAGATCGTCCGGCTGCACTTTGTCCGGGAAGAAGTTATCGCTGTATGAAATTGCCCCGAGATCTCTCGGGCCGGGATCTCGTTCTGGCCTTGGGATCATTGGGCTACAAAGTCACTCGCCAGTTCGTAGGGCGGATGAGGCGAAGCCGTTATCCGTCGTATGCGACTGAAGACGCGAATGGGTGATGTGTTAGTGCAAGACCTGACCCAATGCTGTTCGCTTAAGCTCGTTCGCCCTGAGCCTGTCGAAGGGTGAATGGGCTTCGACAAGCTCTCAAGAAACAGTAATTTTGTCATTGATATTCAA
>JAYTGZ010000205.1:0-7773 GCA_043733025.1 Pseudomonadota bacterium
GGCCACTGGGACAAAATGGTTATGGGCCTGGTTTCGAAACTGAACGAAAAAGCCGAAACCGTTGCGACACGCAAGGCCTCGCAACAAACCATCGAAGCCCTCGCGCCGGAATTGCCGGGCTTTATCGGCGGCTCGGCGGATTTGACCGGCAGCGTGTTCACCAACTGGTCCGGCTCAAAGCCCATCACCAAGGACAGTGGGGGAAACTACATCAATTTCGGCGTGCGCGAATTCGCCATGGCGGCGATCACCAACGGCATCGCGTTGCACGGTGGTTTCACTCCGTACAGCGGTACTTTCCTGACCTTCGCCGATTATTCACGCAACGCCCTGCGCATGGCGGCGCTGATGAAACTGCGCAATATTTTTGTCTTCACCCACGATTCCATCGGCCTCGGCGAAGACGGCCCGACCCATCAATCCGTCGAGCATGTGTCGAGCTTGCGGCTGATTCCACATCTCGACGTGTGGCGTCCGTGCGACAGCGTGGAAACGGCCATGGCTTGGAGCTCCGCCCTCGAGCGCAACGACGGCCCCACCTGCTTGATACTGTCGCGGCAAAACCTGCCCTATCAACCGCGGGATCCGTCGGCCATCGCCAGCATCGGCCGCGGTGCTTACATCCTGTCGGAAGCGAGAGATCGCCAGCCCAAGGCAATACTCATTGCCACCGGCTCGGAATTGCAACTCGCCATGGGTGCGAAAAAAGCGCTGGCGGAAATGGGCGTTTGCGTGCGCGTCGTGTCCATGCCGTGCACCGAGGTGTTCGACCGCCAAGAAGCGTTATATAAAGAATTTGTTTTGCCGCCCGGCGTGCCGCGCATCGCCGTCGAAGCCGGCGTCACCGATTACTGGCGCAAGTACGTTGGCCTGGAAGGCGCGGTGGTCGGTATTGATCGCTTCGGCGAATCGGCCCCCGCGGGCGAGTTGTTTAAATTTTTTGGCTTCACGGTCGACAATGTGGTTAAGACCGTGCAAGCTATCATCCAGTAAAGGTATCGGGAGAGAGCGATGGCAATCAAGGTAGCAATTAATGGTTATGGCCGCATCGGCCGCAACATTCTGCGCGCGCTGTATGAGGCCAAGCGCACGAGCGAAATACAAATCGTCGCCATCAACGATCTCGGCAACGCCGAAACCAATGCCCATTTGACGCGCTATGACACGACCCATGGCCCGTTCCAGGGCACGGTCGCCGTGGATGGCGATCACATGGTCGTCAACGGTGACAAGATCAAGGTCTACGCGGTGCGCAATCCGGCCGAGATTCCCTGGGGCGCACACGAGGTCGATGTCGTGCTCGAATGCACGGGGCTTTTCACTAGCAAAGAAAAAGCCTCGGCGCACATTCGCGGCGGCGCGAAAAAAGTCATCATCTCCTCGCCCGGCGGCAAAGATGTGGACGCGACGGTGGTCTACGGCGTGAACCACAAGACACTGAAAGCTACTGACACGGTGATCTCCAACGCGTCCTGCACGACGAATTGCCTCGCGCCCATGGCGAAAGTGCTGCATGAGAAAATCGGTATAGTCAACGGCTTGATGACCACCATCCACGCTTACACCAACGATCAGGTGTTGACCGATGTCTATCACGAAGACCTGCGCCGCGCCCGCTCGGCGACGCAGTCCATGATTCCCACCAAGACCGGCGCGGCCGCGGCCGTGGGCCTAGTGTTGCCGGAACTAAATGGTAAACTCGACGGCTACGCCATGCGTGTTCCCACGATCAATGTTTCAGTGGTGGATCTGTCCTTCATCGCGGCACGCGATACGACCGCCGATGAAATCAACGCCGCCATGAAAGAAGCGTCGGAAAAAGTGGAATGGAAAGGCGTGCTAGGTTACAACACCGCGCCGCTGGTGTCGGTGGACTTCAATCACGATTCCCGCTCATCCGTGTTCGATGCAACCCTGACCAAGGTGTCCGGGCGGCTCGTTAAAACGTCGAGTTGGTACGATAACGAATGGGGCTTCAGCAATCGTATGTTGGATACGACGGTTGCGTTGATGAACGTTAAATGAGAGAGCAGGGGTTAGGGTCAAGAGGCTAGAAAAATCGTCGCGTGTCTTCGATCTACTAGCCCCTAGTCCCTAACCCCCGAAAACATGTCTATCGTCAAACTTACTGACCTAAACCTAACCGGCAAGCGCGTCTTCATTCGCGCCGATCTTAATGTGCCGCAGGATGACGCCGGCAATATCACCGACGACACGCGCATTCGCGCTTCCCTTCCTGGCATTATATTAGCGCTGGAAAAAGGCGCGGCGGTGATGGTAACTTCCCATCTCGGCCGCCCAACGGAAGGTCAATTGAAGCCCGAGGATACGCTTGCGCCGGTGGCGAAACGGTTGAGTGAATTGCTCGGCAAACCCGTACCGCTCAAGCAAAACTGGGTGGACGGCGTCGATGTCAAACCCGGTGAAGTCGTTATGCTTGAAAATTGCCGCGTTAACAAAGGCGAAAAGAAAAACGACGATGGTCTCGCGCAAAAGATCGCGAAGCTGTGTGATGTTTACGCCAACGACGCCTTCGGCTCCGCCCATCGTGCCGAAGCCACGACCCACGGCATCGCCAAGTACGCGCCCATCGCCTGTGCCGGGCCGTTGATGGCGGCGGAGTTGGAAGCGCTCGGCAAAGCACTCACCCATCCGGCGCGGCCTTTATTGGCGATTGTCGGCGGCTCCAAGGTCTCGAGCAAGCTCACGGTGCTCAAAGCCTTGGTGGAAAAAGTAGATCAACTCATCGTCGGGGGGGGCATCGCCAACACCTTCATGCTAGCGGCTGGCCTGAACGTCGGTAAATCGCTTGTCGAGAAAGATCTGGTGCAAGAAGCGAAAGATATCATCGCCGCGGCTAAAGCCAAGGGCGGCGAGGTACCGATTCCCGTCGACGTGGTGACCGGTAAAGAATTCTCCGCGACAGCGGAAGCGACGGTGAAAGACGTCGAGGAAATCGAAGATGACGACATGATCTTCGACGTCGGCCCGATGACCGTGCGCAATTACATGGACATCGTGCGCAAAGCGGGTACCATCGTCTGGAACGGCCCGCTGGGCGTGTTCGAGTTCGAGCAATTTGGCAAGGGCACGGAATCGCTATCGATCGCTATTGCGGCATCCTCGGCTTTTTCCATCGCCGGTGGTGGTGACACGGTCGCCGCGGTCGCAAAGTATGGTCTCACGCATCAGATTTCATATATCTCAACAGCGGGTGGCGCGTTTCTCGAATTTCTGGAGGGTAAGAAGTTACCCGCCGTTGCTATTCTCGAAGAACGAGCTGGTTCGTAGGGTGCGCTGTGCGCGCCATTAAATGAAAGGAATCGTGCGCAGGGCGCACGTTACATAATGATGTTACGTAAGACGAAAATTGTTGCAACGCTGGGCCCCTCGTCCAGCGACCCGGCCACGCTGACGCGCATGATCGAAGCGGGCGTGGACGTGGTGCGCATGAATTTCTCCCATGGCGCCGCGAACGAACACGCGGCGCGGGTCGCGAACGTCAAATCCATTGCCCGAAATCTCGGCCGCACGGTCGGCATCCTGGTCGACTTGCAAGGCCCGAAGATACGCATTGGAAAATTCAAAGAGGGCAAGATCACTCTGCAAGCCGGAGATAAATTCATCCTCGATGCAAAGTGTAGCGTCGGCACCAGCGAGCGCGTCGGCCTCGATTACAAAGAGTTACCGAAAGATGTCGTGCCCGATGACATTTTGCTGCTGGACGATGGACGCATCGAGTTCCATGTCACGGCGGTTAAGGGCGATGAAGTGCATTGCGTGGTGGTGCGTGGCGGCGTGTTGTCGAATAACAAAGGCATCAACCGCAAAGGCGGCGGATTAACCGCGCCGGCATTGACCGAAAAAGACATCGCCGATATTCAAACCGCCGCTGAATTACAGGCTGATTTTCTGGCGGTGTCGTTCCCGCGTTCCGGCGCGGACATGAGGCATGCCCGCGACTTGCTGCGAGAAGCGGGCGGCAAAGCCATGCTGGTCGCCAAGATCGAGCGCGCGGAAGCAATTGAGGCGTTGGATGAAATTCTCGACGCCAGCGACGCCATCATGGTGGCACGCGGTGATCTAGCCGTCGAAGTGGGCGATGCGGTGGTTCCCGCGTTGCAAAAACGCATGATCCGCGCCGCGCGGCTCAAGAACAAAGTCGTCATCACCGCGACACAGATGATGGAGTCGATGATCGGGAGCCCAGTGCCCACCCGCGCGGAAGTATCCGATGTGGCTAATGCGGCAATCGATGGCACCGATGCCGTGATGCTTTCCGCGGAAACAGCAGCCGGGCAATTCCCGGTGGAAGCGGTCGAAGCGATGGTGCGCGTTCTTCTCGAGGCTGAAAAAGAAAAGCTTGATGCACCGGATCGCCGCGCGGCGACGCGTGCGGATACGTCCGGTGTCGAAGGCGCGATTGCGCACGCCGCCATTTTCACGGCGAACCATTTGCCGGTGCGGGCAATCGCCGCGCTGACCCACAGCGGCAAAACGGCGCTATTGATGTCGCGCATGAATGCCGATGTGCCGATTTATGCCCTATCGCCCGCTATCGAGACGCGCCGCAAAGTGACCCTATTTCGTGGCGTATATCCGGTACGGTTTGAACACACGACCGTGGATCCGGAAGAGATCATGAATCTAGCGCAGGAACATTTAATGAAACGGGGAGCAGTCAATCCAGGCGACTTAATCGTCCTCACCATCGGCGAGCCGATCGGCAAACCCGGTGGAACGAATACCATGAAAATAATCAAAATCGGTGAACATTCAGCACCTTGAAAGGAGCAAGACATGCCACTCGTATCCATGCGACAACTACTCGACCACGCGGCGGAAAACGGCTACGGCCTACCGGCATTCAACGTCAATAATCTGGAGCAAGTGCAGGCCATTATGGAAGCGGCGAATGAAGTCAATTCGCCGGTGATCATGCAGGCCTCCGCCGGCGCGCGCAAATATGCGGGCGGGAATTTCTTGCGTCACTTGATCGAGGCGGCGGTTGAAACCTATCCGCATATTCCCATCGTCATGCATCAAGATCATGGCCAATCGCCCGCAGTCTGTCTGACCGCAATCCGCGCGGGTTTTTCCAGTGTGATGATGGACGGTTCGTTGCAAGCGGACGGCAAGACGGTCGCCGAGTATGAATACAACGTCGACGTGACGCGCGAAGTAACCAAGATCGCCCATGCCATCGGCATAACCGTCGAAGGCGAACTGGGTTGCCTAGGTTCGCTCGAAACCATGAAGGGCGACAAGGAAGATGGTCATGGCGCGGAAGGCGCCATGACCCGCGAGATGTTGTTGACGGACCCCAACCAAGCGGCGGAGTTTGTCGACCTCACGCAATGCGATGCGCTGGCGATCGCCATTGGCACGTCCCACGGCGCCTACAAGTTCTCGCGCAAGCCCACTGGCGATATTCTTGCCATCGAGCGCATCAAGGAAATTCATAAACGCATTCCCAACACCCACTTGGTGATGCACGGCTCCTCCAGCGTGCCGCAAGACTTGCTCGAAATCATCCGCGAGAACGGCGGCGACATGAAAGAGACCTACGGCGTGCCGGTGGAAGAGATCCAAGAAGGTATCAGACACGGTGTACGCAAGGTGAATATTGACACCGATATTCGCTTGGCGATGACCGCGGCGATTCGCAAGTTCATGAACGAGAATAAGTCCGCGTTCGATCCGCGCGATTACCTGAAGCCCGCGCGGGAAGCGGCGAAACAGATTTGCAAGCAACGCTACGAGCAGTTCGGTTGCGCCGGGCAAGCGAGTAAGATCAACGCGGTGCCGCTGGAGAAAATGGCGGAGCGCTATGGCAAAGGCGAGCTAAGGGCGGTTATTCATTAAGAAAATTTGGGCTGCCGTGGCAGCCCAATTTGTTCATAGTACGTCCTTTCCTCGAACCATTCGCCCACATGCAGCGTAACTCCTTTTTCTTTAATCGAATCCAGGGATTTTTCCGTAACGGCCTAGACCTAGTCGAGTACGCGGGACTGTTGGTCATCGGCTTCGCCACCACCGTGGCGATGTACCAAGAGGTCATTGTCATGATCGCGGCACAGAAAGTCGCGCTCACGGATCTGCTAATGATGTTCTTGTTCCTGGAAGTGTTGGCGATGATCGGGCATTATTTTTCGTCCGGGCAATTGCCGGTGCGCTTCCCCCTCTATATTGCCATGGTGGCGTTGGCGAGGTATCTGATTCTCGATGCGAAGGAGATCACCGAATGGCGCATGCTCGCCGTGTCGGGATCGATTCTGTTGCTTACTCTGGCGGTGCTCGCCGTACGTTACGGCCATGTGCGCTTTCCCTATGAGCAAGATGGCGAGACGAAGAAACCCTATGTGAGACAATAGGAAGCGTAGGGTGCGTTCACGCACCGTTCTTCCAAATCGACTTATGCTGGCCCTGTTTGAATCCAACCTCAAAAGTTTGCCCTTGCTCGTCCGCGGTAAAGTGCGCGACGTCTACGCCGTCGGCGACGATCGGTTGCTGATTGTCACCACCGATCGGCTGTCCGCCTTCGATGTGGTAATGCCCACACCGATTCCCGGCAAAGGCGAAGTGTTGACGCAACTCGCGAATTTTTGGTTTGCCAAGCTTCAACACATCGTGCCGAATCATTTGACAGGCACCTCGCCGGAGAGCCTCGTCCAGCCCGGTGAACGGGCACAGGTGGCCGGACGGGCAATCGTGGCGCGGCGCTTCAAGGCATTGCCTGTGGAAGCGGTAGTGCGCGGCTATCTCGAAGGATCGGGCTGGAAGGAATACCAAGAGACGCAAAGCATTTGCGGCATCCCGTTGCCCGCCGGTCTACAGCGCGCGCAACAACTGCCCGAGCCGATTTTCACGCCTTCAACCAAGGCGGAAAAGGGCGCCCACGACAAAAACATTCCCTTCGCCGAAACGGAAAAACTGCTCGGCCCCGCCCTCGCGGCGCAAGTGCGCGACACCGCCATCGCGCTATACCGCGAAGCGAGCAAATATGCATTGACGCGCGGCATTATCATCGCCGACACCAAATTCGAGTTCGGCTTGGACGATAGCGGTAAACTGTTCCTGATCGATGAAGCGCTAACCCCCGACTCGTCACGCTTTTGGCCGCAAGCAAGCTATCAAGCCGGTACCAGCCCGGAAAGCTTCGATAAGCAATTCGTGCGCAACTGGCTGGAGTTGATCAAGTGGAACAAGCAACCGCCGGCGCCGGAGTTGCCAACGGATGTCGCTGAAAAAACAGCCGCGAAGTATCGCGAAGCGCGCCGTAGGTTAATTGGAGTTACGGTCGCCTAAATTATGCCTTCCTTCGCTACGTTCAGGATGACATAACGGGGTATGTTTTTATGCTTTCAATTTATCTGAGAAGTGCCCGAAGACCCGCATGGACATGGGCTCTCCGGGCAGCCTTATGCGGCGCCGTAGTTGCCTGTGCAAGTGTATCCGCCCTCGCGGTTCCTACCATCGACGAGACCGCTCCGCCATTAAAGGGGATCTTGTTCGACGGCACGCCCTTCGACCTTAGCGATTACAAGGGCAAAGTCGTGATGCTGAATTTCTTTTCCAGCTTCTGCAGGATTTGCGCGCTGGAAATCGGCAACGTAGAAAAATACTACGAGGAATTCAAGCCGAAGGGATTAGAAGTCATCGCGCTCAGCATCGACCGCCCCGATGACAAAGAGCGAGCGGCGAGAATGGCGAAGAACTATAACTTGCCGGGCGGCATGGTCGCGGACTTGAGCGAAAGCGGCTTCGAGAAAA
>JAYTGZ010000206.1:0-4567 GCA_043733025.1 Pseudomonadota bacterium
AGGGGCCGTGGTCGAATTCTTTTCCGCCAAAGACTATCTGGCCCGGCCCTGAAGTACCCCTCGAACCAATCGCCAGCTACCCGGAGAGGCATTAAGGAACGTCATGAAAACAATGCTTTCTTGGCCACCGTGGAGACGCGCATGATGCGCGATCATTGTGAGCAGCGCTGCGGCGACGAAGCAATCTCGGTAATTTGACAACCAGGCTGATTCGTTATTCCACTACTCGCAATGGCGCATGAGAAACTTGCGGCATCGTCAGACCGGCGCCGCGGGGAGCGTAAAAAAGCGAGCGGTACACGAAGTTTCAACCATACGAGCAATCAGCCGCGCCGGGAGCCGCATCCAGCTTGCCGATCAGCACATGCTGGCGTGTGGTACAGTATCCATGCGGCACCCGGCGCAGCGTGCTGGAAAATTATCCCGATAGGTTTTTGCGTGCGTGGTTCAAGCGGAGTTGACGAGGTTGCATGCAGACCGCGAAATCGAGTGGTGTATGATTTATTTTCGTTCGGGTGCGCAGTGTTGAATTCATGAAAGAAGCTATTCTTGGCGTGATAGCCGTGATGATTCTGGCTCTTTTGGCCGGTATTTACTACCAAAATCATCGCCGCTTTCACAAGCCTCTCCTTACCACACAGTATCAAGCGGTGATGCTCGAAAACGGCAGTATGTTTTACGGGCGCATCGATCACCTCGGCACCGATCATCCGGTGTTGCGCGACGCTTTCAGCGTCCGCCGTGAACTCGATCCTCAAACAAATCAGCCGCGCTACGTTCTGGTCAAGCGCAAGGACGAGTTAAACGGCGCCGATCACATGATCTTCCCCGCCACAGCGATTGTCTTTGTCGAACCAGTGCAACCTAATTCGATCATTGGCAAACTCATCGGACAAACCGGTGTTCGATAGTCGCACAATGTTGAGTTTCGCGGCGAGAAGCCGCGTTAATCCCGCGCTGTTTTCTTGAGACAGCGCTCGTATACGCGCCGGTAGCGTTCCACACTCGCCCGCCCAACGGCGTTCACCAATCGCGTATTCGCGGGCTGCGCGGCGCAACGCGGGCCAACGCCCGGAACGTCACGTTGGTGAGCGCACCTTTCAGCAGTTCCCGGAGGCCGCCGATGTCAGAGGCGATCAACACCTTTTTGCTAGACGGTGCGCACCGGCGACGCCAGGCAACGCTCAACGATCCGATCCAAACGCCGCATGGAGTGCTCCCATTTGTGGTGCGAGAGCATGCGGTTTCTGCCCGCAAGCGCCAGACGCTGTCTTTCCGCCGGATTTTCGAGGATTTGCAGCACGGCCTCTGCCTGTTCGGAAGCCGAATCCGTGACGAGAAAATGTTCCCCGGCTTCGGCAAGAACCCCGCCGGCTGCGATCCTACTCGTGACAACCGGCACACCGGCTGCCATTGCCTCCAAAATTTTATTCTGCGTACCGCGTGCTATGTTGAGCGGCGCCACCGACAAGGCGGCGCGCTGCAGGTGGTGACGCACATCGGCTACCCAGCCGGTCACGCTGACGCCCGGCAGATTGCCGAGCTTCAGCACCGCCGGCGATGGGTCCGCGCCAATGATTTGCAGCTTCACATTCGGTCGACGCGCACGGATTTGCGGCAGCGCATTGGCGCAAAAATCGACCATGCATCGTTGGTTCGGATAGTAATCCATGCGCCCGAGAAAGCAGATCGTATCCGGATCGTAAGGCTCGACCGCGGGCGAAAAATATTCACTGTCGACACCATTGGGAAACCAGTCGGTCGGTACATCCACTCCGTAGCTGTTCAAGGTTTCCCACTCTGCCCGGGTGGTCGCCGTACACATGTCGAACTTTTGCGCAAGGCGCTTTTCCGCCCGCTGCATTTTGGCGCCTTCGAGCCGGTAACCCATGGAAAGAGGGAACGGCTTGTGTTGCGCATATTCAAGCCATTTCTGTGAATCCATGTCGCCAAAGTCAAGTATCTTCGGGATGCCCTGTACGTCCTCCACGTATTGCGCAACGGAGGAACAATGGACAAAGATAAGATCGAATTTTTGATTTTGCAACAGCGATTTGATTCGACGCGCCAAGGATGGCGAATAGAAAAACCCCATCGAAGAAGGCTGTGTGAGCGGCAGGCGGGCAATCATACGCAAGGCCTGAATCGGGTTGCTGATGCGCTCCATTTCGTACGCGGCACAATATGCTGCGATGCCCTGTCCTTCCCGCGCCTCGTCGGCCGAGCGTACCAAGGAGGCCACGGTCACCCGATGGCTAGCCGAGAAATGCTTGATCATGTTAAAGGGTCTAATCTTTCCACCGCGCTTTGGCGGGAAAGGAAAGCGGTGACATATGTACAGAATGTTCATTGGGTCGGCCGATAAATTGCGTCCGGCACATTCCGGCGCATGCACGGACGAACCGAGCCGCGCTTCCGGGCTCCGCATCTCATCGGCGCCGATCGCCGCTGCGCCTAATGGTCACGAAGCGGCCGATTTTCGGCAAACGTAAATGATGACGTGCGGGCCGATCAGCGGCGCGTCCGGCGTGTTGCCTTTGTGGATCATTTGCATGACATCAAAGCCGGCCTGTTCCAGGCTGGCTTTCGCCGTTTGGATCGTATATTTGTTCTGCACAGGTTGGTGTACCGGCTTATAGAACTTTCCGCCGAGCCACTTGGCCAGTCTTATCGGGTGAGGGTATGGCCAGATGTATTCCGAGATTTTCTGCTGAAGGCTTTGCCAGCGCGTGAGGTGTACGTGGAGCAAAGCGATGTAATGTCCGCCGTCCTTCAGGGCCCGCCGGATCTCGCTGTTGGCGGCACGATCGTCCAGAAAATGCTCCATCACGCCGACGCTCGTAATTAGATCGAAGTAATTATCGGCGAACGGCAACCGCTCACACAGGGCAATGCTAAGTTGTGCCGGCGTATTCGCGTGCGTCTTCTGCAGAGCCTGGGCGGAGAGCTCCGTGCCAAATTTTTCAGTTGCGGCGATTGCGGCTAACAGCAGTCCTTCGCCACAACCTACCTCCAGCACGCGCTGCGCTCGGTATTTTCCTAATAGTTCGGCGAAATAGCGAATGAATTCCGTTGATCGCCCTTGATTTTCCCAGACATTCGAGTGCTCGGTATAAATCGAATCGTAGGTATCGACGATCTCTCGAGACGCCCGGAAGCGCTCATCCTTCGACAATAGTACGGGAAACCCCTTGGAGAGTTGATAGTCGTGGGCGCAACGCGAACAGTGCAATCCAACAAGTGATGTCTTGCAGTCTGGGCAAACATACATGGTCGTCCGTTACCTAACGATTCGATTGAGAAATAGGGAATCAGGCGTGGCAGCGCGGAATAACTATCCAGCCGCTTATTGATTATTTCTAAAGTATAGCAAGAAAACCGTCTATTTTTGCCAAGATGAGATGAAAGGTGTGTGGATGAGTGTTGATGGGGCGAATCCGCAGCCGTCCTGCCCGAGCGCCAAGAGTATGGATGTGATTCGGCCAAGCTTGATAAGGCCGGGAACCAAATGGATATTGCCTTGCAGCAGTGCATGCCCGGCGGGAAAGGCGGTCTGCGGCCGCCCGCCTACATGGCTTGTAGATCGCCTATCCATGCGGCTTTCAGCCCAGTCTACAAAAACGACTGCGACACGCAATCGGCTCGAGGTGCTGACCTTGCTGATTCAAGAATATGAACGCGAGCATTACCCGATCCCCGATCCCGAGCCGATCGACTTCCTGCTGCACGTGATGGATGCGCGCGGTCTGCCCGCTGTCGTTGGAAATGATCCGGTGCCTGTCGACAGGCCGGCGTTCTGGTCAAGGCGCTGATTCAACCTTATGTTGTGATCCGGGCTGTTTGAAGTATTGCCAGACGCCTGAATGACATGATCTGGCCTGTCACCGAGTAGGGGGCCAGCCAGCGTAGCCAGGACGGAATGTGGCACAAGTATGGCCCTAGGCCACCCGGCAAGCGCTGCCAGGGGCTGGCCTCGGGCCACTAGCAATGAAATCCGGGGAATAAATCATCCCAATTTCCGCGATACTTCCTCCGGGTCACGCCGCTCACCTAATGCGCGTGAGGGATTTTCCACCACCCTCGCCACGACGCCCATCCCGCTTGCTTCGTGGCAATGCCTACCTGGAAAGCCTCACCAGCACTGGGTGGCCTCGGGCCATTGACTCTCCAGCCGGTCGAAGATTTACCTTCGATGTATTGCCGCTCCTTCGGGCGCACTGGGGTTGTGCTCTACGCTTGCTCCTCCCGCAGATACGGTATAGGCAGTCGTTGGCCGACGGCGCTATCATGAGTTCGCCTGGCCGGTATAGTTTGTTCCGGCTGGTGTTAAACGCGGAGTGATGATGACTACAGTAATGATCGTAGAGGACGACGCAGCCTTCCTGAACCGCTTTTGCAAGATTGTCGCCGGCGATCCGGAGCTGGCGCTCTTCGCCGCGGTGAGTGACGGCGCTTCGGCGCGCCAGGCGCTGGCGAAGCACGCGCCCGACGTGTTGCTGATCGACTTAGGGCTGCCGGATATCAGTGGCATTGAGATCATCCGCGAGACCACCCAGCACCACCCCGA
>JAYTGZ010000207.1:0-3669 GCA_043733025.1 Pseudomonadota bacterium
CGTTTCGTATCCCACATCTCGCCGCGCTCATCTAACACCACCACCGGCCGGAACTTGCGCAGATGCGCGTCGATGCGTTTCGCTTCCGCCGCCAACACAGCTTCGGCCGGCTCGCCCTTGCTGCGTTTTTCAGGCTTGACTTCGACCAACTCCACCGCAGCCTCGCTCGGCATGCGCTTGGCATATTCGTGAAAACCTTCATTCACCCAGTCCGGCATGCGGTTGCCAACCGCAATGACCGCGATCTTCATCCCGGCACAGTGGCGGCCTTCGGCTTACGGGGCTTAGGCGCTTTTTTCGCGGCGGTCCACAATTCTTCTAGATTGTAATACTGTCTCACCGTTGGCTGCATCACATGTACCACAATATCGCCCAGGTCCACCAGCACCCATTCGCCGCTTTGTTCGCCTTCCACGCCGTAAACGTGGGCACCCAACTCCTTTAGCTTTTCCTGCACATTACGGGCCAGCGCTTTGGTTTGGCGGGAGGAGTCGCCGCTGGCGATCACCAGGTAGTCGAACAGAGATGTTAATTTCCGGACGTCCAATGCGACGATTTCTTTCGCTTTTTTGTCCTCGAGCGCCGCGACAACGGCATTACGTAAAGTAGCTATTCTCATCTATGAATACAATGTCCTTTCGATATTTAGGTATACAAATTATTGGCACGAATATAATCGAGTACCGGGTCGGGAAGCAAATAACGCGGCGAATTCCCCGCTGCGATTGTTGCACGGATCGCCGTGCTGGAAATCGCCAGCGGCGTGAGCCCAAGTAAAAAAATATGCCCGGCGGCGTGGTCTCGGATCCCGCCGGGATCGACTTTCAAGCGGGCGCGGAACCACGCCGACACTTCAGGTGCAAGGCCATCAGGTGCAAACGGTTCCATCGATGGCCGCATGGCCACCAGAATATGCGCTAGGTCTGTCAACGCTTGCCAGCGCCGCCAGGTGTGCAGCACCATAAATTGATCGGCGCCCACGAATAACACCAACGGCGTTACCTGACCCACGTCAGCGCGCATGGATTCCAAGGTGTCGATGGTATAAGTCGGCGTTGTGTTGCCGAGTTCGCGCGGGTCAACACGAAAGCTTGGATTGTCCCGCAGCGCGCGTTCGAGCATGGCCAGACGGTGAACATCGGCAACTTTGGGCGGGCCGCGATGGGGCGGATGGCCGGCGGGAATGAAACGCACCTGGCCCAAGCGCAGAAAATCCATCGCTTCCTGCGCCAGACGCAAATGGCCGAGATGGATGGGATCGAAACTGCCGCCGAGGATGCCGATCGGCTTTTTCAGATTGTCCACACTTCGCGTGGAATTCCCGCGGCCTTGAGAATTGCGATCAAAGTGCCGATGGGCAGATCCTTATTGTGGAATGGCGCCACAGACGGTTCGCCTCCGCATTGAAATAGACGCGATGAATGCCGCTACTGTGGTCCAGTGCAAAGCCTTCTCGTTCCAATATTTTGATGACGTCCTTCGCGGTCAATACTGGCGTTTTAGGCATATTCGACGAGAAGCTGGCTCGCAAACGTGCCACTGTCGTCAATCACCGGCTCGGCATGCGTGCGCATGCTTTCCAAATAAGCGCGAACTGCATCGCCCGCCATGGCGTTCGCTTCTTCAAGGGTACTACCATAGGTCACGCAACCGGGTAATGCCGGTACAGTTACGGAATAACCGCCTTCAGGTTCCGGCCGCAGGATAGTTCGGTATGTTAGATCTGCCATGATTTAGCGTCTGATTTGCCCGTCGCCGAGCACGATATATTTCTGGCTGGTCAGGCCTTCCAGGCCGACCGGGCCGCGAGCGTGAAACTTATCGGTGGAAATGCCTATCTCCGCGCCTAAACCATATTCAAAACCGTCGGCGAAGCGCGTCGACGCATTCACCATCACCGAACTCGAATCCACTTCGCGTAAGAATCGCATCGCATTCGTGTGGTTCTCGGTGATAATCGCGTCGGTGTGCAGCGAGCCATATTTGTTGATGTGCTCGATCGCCGCGTCGATATCGAGCACGATACGAATCGACAAAATCGGCGCCAGATATTCCGTGCGCCAGTCTTCTTCTGTTGCATCAGTCACCTGAGTAATGCCCTGCGAGGCAAGCAGGGCGCGGGTCTTCGGGCATACCCGTAACTCAACGGACTTGTCCAAATAGATTTTGCACAGCGGCGGCAACACGCGCGCGGCGATACTTTCTGCGACCAATAAGGTTTCCATGGTGTTGCACGTGCCGTAACGCTGGGTCTTGGCGTTGTCGCAAACTTTAATCGCTTTATCAAGGTCGGCGGAACTATCGATGTAAGTATGGCAAATGCCGTCAAGATGTTTAATCACCGGCATACGCGCTTCTTTCGACACGCGCTCAATCAGCCCTTTACCGCCACGCGGCACGACAACATCGACGTAGTCCTTCATGGTCACCAACTCGCCGACGACGGCGCGGTCCGTGGTTTCGATCACCTGCACCGCCGTTTCCGGCAAACCCGCCGCCCGCAAACCTTCGTGGACGCACTCAGCGATAGCGAGATTGCAATTCAATGCCTCGGAACCACCGCGCAAAATGCTGGCGTTACCGGACTTCAGGCACAGCCCAGCAGCATCAGCGGTGACGTTCGGCCGCGCTTCGTAAATGATGCCCACCACACCGAGCGGTACGCGCATCTTGCCCACTTGAATACCCGTCGGGCGATAGCTCATGCCCGTGATTTCGCCAATCGGATCGGGCAAGGACGCGATCTGCTCCAAACCCTGTGCCATCGACTCAACGCCTTTGGCATCAAGAGCAAGGCGATCCAGCATGGCAGGCTTAAGACCCTTATTCCGCGCGGCTTCCAGGTCAATCTCATTTGCGGCCAAGAGTTTATCGGCATCACGGCGAATCGCCGTTGCCATCGCAAGCAGCGCGCGATTCTTCATCGCCGTGCTCGCCTTCGCCATCAAGCGCGAAGCCGCGCGAGCGTCCAGCCCGACGCTTTGCATGTAGGTTTTGATATCGAGAACCGGCGAGTTCATGGCGTTATTCTGGAATACTTCGGTAAAACGCTATTCTAATCCACACCGGCAAGTTACGGAAATCAAACCGGTTTTTGGACAACCCCGTCTTACAGAAACGAATTGAAATTGCGTAGGTTGGCGGTGAGGCACGAACCCCAACATTTTCAGCCACCGCTCTGAAACACCCGCGGATACGGCCTCTCAAGGCATGCCTCGCCACGAGGCAAGCAGAAAGAGGCTCTCAGCCATGCTCAAATAAAAATGTGTAGGTTGGGTTGAGGAACAAACCCCACAGGTTTCTGTTAAAGAAGCCATGTTGGGGTTCGTGGCTCACCTACAACCTACCAACTTTCCACCACTGCCTCGTTAATCAGAAAAACAAATTACTCTCGATCGGATAATTCCGGTTTGGCAAATTTTGCCATCGTGATAAAATATGGCCATGCCAACAATGAACATATCACTACCCGAAGAACTCAAGTCTTTCGTGGAGCAGCGTGTATCCGCGTCCAGCTACAGCACGAACAGTGAATACATCCGGGAATTGATCCGTCAAGATCAACAACGCGACGCCGAAAAAAAATTGGCTGGCTTAATTGCCGAAGGCCTCAAGTCCCAACCCACCGCTCCGGTTGATCAATCTTACTGGGCTAAAAAACGCGCACTA
>JAYTGZ010000208.1:0-16698 GCA_043733025.1 Pseudomonadota bacterium
CCCAGTCAGTTCCTTAATCGAGCGCGACTTCTTGCGATTAACGCCGAGGATAATATCTCCCGGGCGCAATCCATGTTGCCAGGCCGGGCTGCCTGGATCGATGCCGACCACGATGACGCCTTCCACCCGTCCGTACATGGGCATGCCGCGCACAATGTTGGAGACGGCGGCGCCGGCCAATTGAGGTAAACTTTCCCCGCTCGCGCCCAGCACTTGGTAGGGCCGTTCCACTTTGACCTTGGCCGTTTTGGTGGCGCCGCCGCGCAGATATTTGAACTCGACCTGGTGGCCGACGGGGACGAGCCCAATGCGGTTGCGCACATCGAAAGAACCGCGGATCGGTTTGCCGTTTACGCTGATGATGACGTCGCGTGGCTTGAGGCCGGCTTTTTCGGCAGGAGAATCGGGTTCGACGTTAGTTACAACCGCGCACGGGGTGTTGGCGCCTACCTTCAACGCCTTGGCGAGATCGGGCGTGACATCTTGTGTTTCCAAGCCGACTCGGCCGCGTCGCACCTCGCCGTTTTTCACCAATTGATCCATGACTTGTTTCGCCATGTTGGTGGGCACGGCAAAGCCGATGCCGACGTTGCCGCCGGACGGGGCGATGATGGCGGTGTTGATGCCGACAAGATCGCCACGGAGATTGATCAGTGCGCCGCCGGAATTGCCCGGATTGATCGACGCATCGGTTTGGATAAAATCTTCAAAGCCGTCGATGTTGAGTCCGGTGCGCCCGAGAGCGCTGACGATGCCCGAGGTTACGGTTTGGCCGAGCCCGAACGGGTTGCCGATGGCGACGACAAAATCGCCGACGTTCAAGGCATCGGAATCTCCGATCGGGACGGCGGTGAGATCTTTCGCGTCGATTTTAAGCAGCGCGATGTCCGTGCCCGGATCGGCGCCGACCAGTTTCGCCTCCAGTTGGCGCCGATCTTTCAGGGTCACCAAGATCTGCTGCGCGTTTTTGATGACGTGATTGTTGGTCAGCACATAGCCTTTTCCTGCATCGACAATCACGCCGGAACCGGCGCTGACCTGCGGCTCGCGCTTTTCCGGTACATCGAAGAAGCGGCGAAAAAATGGATCGCGAAATAGCGGATTGTCTTCCAGCGCCGATTTCGACACCACGGAAATATTCACCACGGCGGGCGTGACTTGTTTCAGCAGTGGTGCGAGTGATGGCACCGACGCATTGCCCACTGCCACAGGCAGCGCGGCTCTTGCGATGCCATGGCTGACGGGGTGGCCTAGGGCCACAACCAGTATCCATGCGACTCTCCAGGCATATATTCTGAGTCTGGAAAGGCCAAAAATTATGCGCTTCCCAATCGACTTGAAATTCGTTAGCATTGTCTCAATTTAAGTTCATCAGTAATCAGTAAACCGAATAACAGTAACATAGAGATTCGGTGCCATTTTTTTAATTCCCGAGGAACTCCGAATGAACGAACATATTCACCAAGTAACCGACGACAGTTTTCAGGCCGACGTGTTGAACTCCGACACGCCCGTGTTGGTAGATTATTGGGCCGAGTGGTGCGGACCTTGTAAGAGCATCGCGCCGATTCTGGACGAAGTGGCGAAAGAATATGCCGGCAAGATCAAAGTAATGAAACTCAATATCGATGAGAACCAAGAAACGCCGCGCAAATTTGGCGTGCGCGGTATCCCGACCTTGATGCTATTCAAGAACGGTAGCGTGGAAGCGCAAAAGGTTGGCGCCATGTCGAAATCGCAACTTTCCGCCTTTATTGACAGCAGCATATAAACTCAGTATTGTCCTAATTCAAAGCAGGTCTGCAGTGATCGGGCAGACGCGCAAGTTTGTCTGATCCCTGTTCTCTTCCCCAAATTTTTTCCCTTTTGAACCCATAAGCGGCTAGAACGCATGCACCTGTCAGATTTAAAAACCCACCATGTGACCGAGTTGGTCAGCATGGCGGTTGCCAATGAGATCGACGGCGCGAATCGCCTGCGTAAACAAGAGCTAATCTTTGCGTTACTGAAGAATCAGGCGAAGCGCGGCGAAAGCATTTTTGGTGAGGGCACGCTTGAGGTGCTGCAAGATGGCTTCGGCTTCTTGCGTTCACCGGACACGTCCTATCTCGCGAGCCCCGACGATATTTACATCAGCCCGTCGCAGATACGCCGCTTCAATCTCCATACCGGCGATTCAATCGAAGGCGAGATTCGTATCCCAAAAGATGGTGAGCGCTACTTTGCGTTAGTCAAAGTCGATACAGTCAACGGTGAGGCGCCGGAAGTCTCGAAAGGAAAAATTCTTTTCGAGAATCTAACGCCGCTGCATCCCACGGAACCACTTAAGCTCGAACGCGATATCAAGGCCGAAGAGAATATCACCGGCCGCCTAATCGACATCATCGCGCCGATCGGCAAAGGCCAGCGCGGCTTGTTGGTGTCGCCGCCCAAGGCCGGTAAGACGGTGATGCTGCAACACATCGCCCATTCCATCGCCGCCAATCATCCGGAAGTTCAACTGATGGTGCTGCTCATCGATGAGCGCCCGGAGGAGGTCACGGAAATGACGCGCACGGTGAAAGGCGAGGTCGTTGCGTCGACATTCGATGAGCCCGCGACGCGCCATGTGCAAGTGGCGGAGATGGTGATCGAAAAAGCGAAACGCTTGGTTGAACACAAAAAAGATGTCGTCATTCTGCTCGATTCTATTACGCGTTTGGCGCGCGCCTACAACACCGTCGTTCCCGCTTCCGGCAAGGTATTGACCGGCGGTGTCGACGCCAACGCGTTGCATCGGCCGAAGCGTTTCTTCGGCGCCGCGCGCAATATCGAGGAGGGCGGATCGTTGACGATCATCGCCACGGCGTTGATCGAAACCGGTTCGCGCATGGATGACGTGATCTACGAAGAATTCAAAGGCACCGGCAATATGGAAATTCATATCGACCGGCGCATGGCAGAAAAACGCATCTATCCCGCCATCAACGTCAACCGCTCGGGCACCCGGCGCGAAGAGCTGCTGATCGAAAAAGAAGTTCTGCAAAAGATTTGGGTGCTGCGTAAATTGCTCTATCCCATGGACGATCTGGAAGCGACAGAATTCCTGCTCGACAAAGTCAGAGCCACCAAGAGTAACGCCGATTTCTTTGACTCCATGCGCCGCGGTTAAATCCTCCCCATAGTCCCTAGACCCTCTAATTCTCCAAAGCCATGGCCGATAAAATCAGCAAGTCCGATAAAGAATGGGCGGCGATGTTGACGCCATTGCAGTTCAAAGTGGCGCGCAAACACGATACGGAGCCCGCTTTCACCGGCGAGTATCACGATAGCAAGGAACCTGGCATCTATCACTGCGTCTGCTGCGGCAATCCGTTATTCAGCTCCGCCACCAAATTCGATTCCGGCACCGGATGGCCAAGCTACTGGCAGCCCATCGCGCCCGACAGCGTGTTGGAAAAAGACGACACCAGCTTTTCCATGCGCCGCACGGAAGTCCTGTGTAGCCGCTGCGATGCGCATCTCGGCCATTTGTTCGAAGATGGCCCGGCGCCGACCGGGCTGCGCTATTGCATGAATTCCGCCGCGCTAAACCTCGACAAGAAATAGCTCTTTCCACCCGCCCGTTGGGCACCGCTGCGAAGCAGCATATAATCCCGTTTTGATCCGTTAATTTTGCGCCCAGAAGGCGACGAACCGAGGTAGCCATGCTGATGAACGTCCCACTCGCAAAATACAACACCGACGACCTGCGCATCAAGGAAATCAAGGAGCTTTCGCCGCCTAGCCACATTCTGCGCGAGTTTCCGATGTCGCCCAAAGCCGTCGAGACCACCTTCGAGGCGCGCAAGGCGGTTCACCGTATTTTGCACGGCGCCGATGATCGATTGCTCGTCGTCATCGGACCTTGTTCGATTCACGACGTGACGGCGGCGCAAGAGTATGGGGCGCGACTGCTCGAGCAAAAACGTGCGCTGGAAAAAGATCTGCTGCTCATCATGCGCGTCTATTTCGAGAAGCCGCGCACCACGGTCGGCTGGAAAGGCCTCATCAACGACCCGGATCTCGATGGTAGCTTCCATATCAATAAAGGTTTGCGTACGGCGCGGCGCCTGTTACTCGAATTGAACGAGCTGGGCATGCCCGCCGCGACAGAATACCTCGATATGATTTCGCCGCAGTACGTGGCTGACCTCATTAGTTGGGGCGCCATCGGCGCGCGCACCACCGAGAGCCAGGTACATCGCGAACTAGCGTCTGGATTGTCGTGTCCCGTCGGCTTTAAGAATGGCACCGACGGTAATCTCAAAATTGCCGTCGATGCCGTTCGTGCTTCACAGGGCGCTCATCATTTCCTGTCGGTCACGAAGGCTGGACATTCCGCCATCTTTTCGACCACCGGTAACGAAGACACTCACATCATTTTGCGCGGCGGCAAACAGCCGAACTACGACGCCGAGAGCGTGGCTACCGCGGCGAACGAGTTGGGCAAAGCCGGTTTGGCGGCGCGGGTGATGGTCGATATGAGCCACGCCAATAGCTCAAAGGAGTATGCGCGCCAAATGCGGGTCGCTGACGATATAGCCAGCCAAATTTCCGCTGGCGACGACCGCATTTTCGGCGTCATGGTGGAGAGTCATTTGAATCCCGGCCGCCAGGATCTAGTGCCCGGCAAAGAACTCGTCTACGGTCAGAGCATCACCGACGGGTGTATCGGTTGGGACGACAGCGCCGCGCTGTTGCAAAAGTTGGCGGCCGCGGTTCGCGCGCGGCGCCTTACGTTAGAAAGCAAGATCGCATAACGAGCGTCAGGCTCAAGCTTCGTTTTTCTCAACGCCTTGCCTGGGGCCTATGCTGCGCTTGGCTCGCGGCAGGGCATGGTCTGGAAGCCGCACCCCTACAAGGTGGCCTTGGGCCATTGGCTCCTGGCGATGACGGACAGTTAGTTATTCTACGGCAACCGGCGCGACGCATTATCTCGCTCGCGCCCCATCTAACGGAATTGGTCTACGCCGCCGGCGCCGGCGATAAGCTCGTCGCCGTCAGTTCTTACAGCGACTACCCCGAAATCGCCAAGACCTTGCCGCGGATCGGCGATGCGTCCAATCTCGATCTCGAGCGCATCGTCATGCTCAAGCCCGATTTAGTCCTTGCTTGGAAAAGCAACGTAAGTCCCTTCGCTGTTGAGCGATTGCGACGCCTATCGATTCCCGTCTATGTGACGGAAACCCGTCGTCTAGCAGGTATCCCCAAGTTATTGCGCAGCATCGGCATGCTTGCCGGAACCCCGGATATGGCTGATTCTGCCGCCCAGAATTTCGCAGATCAATTGCGCGAACTCGCGCAAGGCGCACGCGGGAAAGCGACGATCCCGACGTTCATCGAGATTTGGCATGATCCGCTCCTCAGCGTGAATGGCGAGCACATCATGAGCGAAGTGGTGTCACTGTGTGGCGGGAGAAATATACTCGCTGCCGCACCGGTGTTGACGCCGAGCATCGGCCTGGAAACCTTGCTGCAAGCCGATCCTAGCGCGATCATCGGCGGCGGATCGGCGGCGACGGCGGACGATTTTCGCAGCGCATGGAGGAAACACGCCAGCCTAACGGCGGCGCGGCGGCGGAGTATCTTTTATGTCAATCCAGATTGGATACAACGGGCGACGCCGCGAATCTTGTTCGGGGCGAAGGCGATTTGTGAAGGTCTGGAACAGGCTCGGGCGAATGGACGGCAATGAAGCGTACCGCACGCCACTGTCATCCCCGCCCCCGACTAAGACATTCGAGGGCAGGCTACAGCGGGGATCCATGCTGACGTTATGCTCCCAATCACAATGGATTCCCGCCTGCGCGGGAATGACACGAAATTGCGGCCTTTGAAGCTGCCTTGCCACGCGACGGTGGCGCAGGCAATGTTTTTCATCCTTTTTTTCTCAAATCAGTGATCGGTGACATCTCGAATTCTTGCTTTGACAACAATCTCCGGTTGTCTTTTACGATTGACATGCGCAATATAACAAAATAGAAGCCGTCATGAAAAGTGTACACCGAACCCAATGCTGTTCGGTTAGCCGTTCTGGCTGAGCCTGTCGAAGCCCAATCACCCTTCGACAGGCTCAGGGCGAACGAGCTTAAGCGAACAGCATTGACACCGAATCCCCATTATGGAGTGTCCATGAAATCGATTGCTGTTACCGTCTTGACCGTGGGCCTTATGGGTTGCGCGTCGCTAGTCCCGAACGCCGAGCCTAAAGAGGCGCCGTCCGCGCCCTATGGCACGGCGAAATTCAGTTCCTACGCAGACATTGACGACGTGAAGCAGCTCAAGGCGGTGTACGATTTTTATTTTCCCAATCCCAACAGCGTGTCACTGGTGTTATCCGCCATCAATTCGCTGATGGCCCAGACGGCGGAATTCGGACCCCACGACTTCGATCCGCTCAAGATCGTGGTGGTGTCCCACGGGCCGGAACTGGTGGTGTTCGCGAAACGCAATTATGCAAAATACCAGGAAACCGTCGATCGGGCCGCGAGCTTGGCGCAACAGGGCGTGCGCTTCGAGATTTGCCGCGGCGCGGCGGCAGCGTTGAATTTTGAGCCGGAGGATTTTCACGGCTTCGCCACGGTCGTGCCGTCCGGGCCCTATGCGTTGACCTATTGGCAGATGAAAGGGTACGGTATCCTTCCGGGCGGCTTGACCGACCCACAGCGCTACACGAATTCATTTAACAAGAACGATATCGCGCCGAAGCCGAGCGGGGGGAGGGCGTCCGCCAAGGGGAAATTAAGAACCAGCGCCGGCGTCAACTTTTACGGCGGTTTACCCAGCGTAAGCGAATAATGGTCAGGGCAGCGCCCAGCAGCAGCGCACCCGACACTTGCCCTATGCGCGCATCGGCCGCGGCGAAGGCGGTGACGCCGCTGAGTGTGTAAATATAGGGACATGTTTCGTACCAGAACGTTTCGAGATCCATTGTTTTTCCTTATTACCGCTGACTCTGAAGAGGGTGCTTGTTAGTGAGTATTGATAGCACGTCAAAACGCCCCCAGCAAGAAGATCGCGACAGTCAAGCCAAAACCCACAACCCAGACCAGGGTTCGCAGCGTCGCCAGATCCGCAAGGTAACAGGCGACGTAGCCGATTCGCGTGAGAATGAACAGTGCGGCAAGGGCATTGAGCCAACCCTGCTGGGCGTGCAGTTGGTGGCCGATGATCACGGCGGCGGCAAAGAACGGAAACGCTTCGAAGCCATTGAGGTGGGCGGCGTGGGCACGAGCTGGCCGACCTTCCAGGCGACCCAGCCACGCGCGCGGAAGGTGATTGTCAAAACCCTTGTTCGACTTGGCGACCGCCACGGTAAAGTAGGGGAGTAACGCCGCGATCAACACGCACCCATAGGCAAACGTCATTTCGAGTCCTCGGTAAAATTGTGCGCTAATGCGCCGTCGCCCTTGCTAAGATGAGCGGCTGGAAAATTTCATATCGGGTAACTATAGCGCAAGTCTAGCCGGCGTGCCGCGGCCTGTCCGAGTCGCGCGCGGCGCCGACGACACCATCGCGGCGCAACGCTTCTCGTGGGAGCGGAGCGTGAAGTCGAGCTGTTCGAGTCCCTCAAGAAAGCAAAACACTAGCGTGCCAGGGGGCAATACTGGCGTGGCTCCCAGAGCATGCCATGCCAGGAGGCAAGCTGGGTGCGCCCGCTGGCTTGATCGCCTTGAATATGTTGACCGGATGCAATCCGGAGTTACCTTATACTCGGAATCCGCTGTGCTTCTTCTGGGCTACAGTTTAGAAGGACTTTGCAGCCGAAACCGTAAACGCTATGCTTGCGTCATCGAATGCAAATCAGGAGGACGTGATGACCAACCTTTTCGATCTCAGCGGCCGGGTGGCCATTGTGACCGGTGGTAATGGCGGTATCGGTTTGGGAATGGCGGCCGGCCTCGCCGCGGCGGGCGCGATCGTCGTGATCGCAGCGCGGGATGGGTCGAAGAACGCAAACGCCGTCGAGAAATTGCGCGCCCTTAGCGCAAAGTCGGACGCGTTATTGCTTGACGTGACCGATGAAGCGGCGTGCAAAGCGCTGATCCAACAAGTCGGCGCACAACACGGCCGCATCGATATTCTGATCAACAATGCCGGCATCAATATCCGCAAACAACCGCAGCAATATAGCCTCGATGAATGGAAGTCCGTCATCGACACCAACTTGTCCAGCGCGTTCGTATTGAGCCAGGCGGTGTATCCCGAAATGTTGAAGAACGGCGGCGGGAAAATCATCAACATCGGTTCCATGACGTCGATATTCGGCGCGCCTTTCGCCGCGCCGTACAGCGCGAGCAAAGGCGGCATCGTTCAACTGACCAAGGCGCTCGCTTGCGCCTGGGCAAAGGACAATATTCAGGTAAACGCCGTCCTACCGGGTTGGATCGATACGGAGTTAACAATCCAAGCGCGTAAAGATGTGGTGGGATTGCACGAGCGCGCGCTGATGCGCACGCCCGCGGGGCGCTGGGGCAGGCCCGAGGATCACGCTGGCGTCGCGGTGTTTCTCGCAAGTAGCGCGTCGGATTTCATCACCGGCGCGGCGATTCCGGTAGATGGGGGATATTCGTCGATGGCTTAAGCCGCTGTTATCGTTCGACCGTGACGCCTTTCCAGAACGCGACGTGATTTTTGATTTGCTTTGCTGCGTCTTTCGGCGTCGGGTAATACCACGCGGCGTCTTGATTGGTTTGGCCGTTAACGAACACGTTGTAGTAGCTCGCCACGCCCTTCCAAGGGCAAGTCGTGTGGGTCACGCTGTCTTGGAAATATTCGCGCTTGATGGCGGACGCCGGGAAATAGACATTACTTTCGACGATTTCGAAGGCATCGCTTGCGGCGATGATGGCGCCGTTCCAGATTGCTTTTGCCATAACATCCCCTCACCCCTGCCCCTCTCCCGCGAGCGGGAGAGGGGATGAGTTCGCTCACGCCACGGCCTTGGGCGCGTAGTCACCCGCGACCATCGGCGCGAGCCGCCCCCGGCCGTCGAATTGGATCGGCTCTAAGCCGCCCAAAATTTCAAAGTCGTTGGGACGATTCTTCGCGTCGGCGTAGAGCGCTTCCGATATCTGAATGTGACTCAGGTGCAAGGTGTCGGTGACGCGCACAATCTTGAGGTCCTCGAATTTCACCCGCACCACGCTCTTGATGGCGAGTGCGATGGCGTCGTGTTCCGTATTCATGATGATGGGAATCGCCGCGCCGTCCAAGTAGGTGGAGGTGATGACGTTGGCGTAGGTCAGGAAAATATCCATGTCCCTGTAAAGCTGCATGGTGATGACATCCGCGCCGCCCATGCCGGTGGCGTTGCCGTGGGTTTCCGGCGTGAGACCCAACACGGCGATTTTCTTGACGTCGGGCTTCATATTCCATTCCGAGCCGCGGCAGTTGCGGCCGGTGATGTTGGGGTCCATGCCGGAGCCGGAAATGTTTTTGCCGATGCGCTCGACAATCAGTAAGTCGATGTCGTCGAACTTGATGCGCGGCATGAATTCCTTCGCTTTTGCTTGCAATGCTGCTTCGCGCTCAAACAACGTCTCAGCGGGAACCGCCTCGATAATGGCGGTCTCGTCGTGGGGATTTTCCACCATCGCCATGCCGAACAGGAACTTGGCTCTCGCCATGATCATTTCCGCCGCCTCCGGCAACAGCGTGCCGAACACGTCCATGCCTTGTGTATGCAGGCTGGTGGCGCCGATGATCTTGCCCATGCCGATGGTCATCATCTTGACGATGCCGGATTCGATCGGCGCGCGGAAATTAGTATGGGGCTTGACTCTGCACACCAGCACGATGCCGTCGGCTTCGCTGGCGAGCTTGTCTTGGTAAATCGAAATGCCGCTCTGGTGTTTGCCGACTTCGATCACGTCCATCGAGGAACGGATCTCGCAGCCGCAGTATTCGGCGGTGATGCCGTAGCCTTCCAACACTTCGCGCTGAGTTTGCGCCGTGCCGCCGCCGTGGCTGCCCATGGCGGGGAAAATGAAAGGCTTGGCGCCCAGGGCTTTTAGGTTATCGACCGTGGCTTTCGCCGCTTCGGCGATATTGTTGATGCCGCGGGAGCCGCAACCCACGGCGATGCTCATGCCGGGTTTGATCTTGGCGCGAATTTCCGGGCGCTTGAATTGTTCGTTGATGGTGGCGGTGACGCTCGCCAGTTTTTCCGTCTTGAATTTCTGCCTAACCTCGACCATGCGCGGCAGGGGAAAATCCAGTCCGCCTGCGATGTTGGTTTCGATTTTGTTGCCGATCATGGTGGTCTCCTAGCTGAATCGAGATTGCGGCTCAAGGCCTTTAAGGTTAAGACCGCGCTAATTGTGTCATTCCCGCGCAAGCGGGAATCCATTGGGGCTCGAAAATAGATTCCCGCTTTCGCGGGAATGACAATATCCATATCATTCATTATTGCGTTAACCGACATTCTATCAAAATGAATCCGCTTCAATTGCACAATTATGGTGTTTCCCGCAGCGTCGGCGCTCGGCTCTGTTTCGCTGTCTGGCTAGGCTGCGTGCCGCTGACGAATCACGCCGCCGTCGTCGACATCAAAATCGAATCGCGCACGCCAGTGTTGCAAGGCAAGGAATTCGGCGCCGTTGGCGGCTATGAAAAACTCGAAGGCGTCGTCACCTTCGCGCTCGATCCCGCCCTCGCCGCGAACGCCAACATCGTTGACCTCGACAAGGCGCCCCGCAACATGGAAGGCTTGGTTTACGCCGAAGCGAACTTCATGGTGCTCCAGCCGAAGGATGCAACCAAGGCATTGGGAATCGGCGTGCTTGAAGTGAGCAATCGCGGCGGCAAGGCGATGCTGCCCTATTTCAACGCCGGCAACCATAGCAACGATCCCGCGCAGGAAAAAGACTTCGGCGATGGCTTGCTGATGCGGCGCGGCTACACGCTGATGTGGGTCGGCTGGCAATGGGATGTGGCACGGGCGCCGAAAGCGTTGCGCCTATCGGCGCCGATCGCAACCGACAACGGCGAGCCGATCAAGGGTTGGGTGCGTTCCGATCGCGTGATGGAGCAAGATGAAACCATGATCGCGCTGGCCCATCGCAATCATTACCCTTACGTCGCCATCGATCAAAACGATCCCGGAAACAGCCTCACCGAGCGTGACACGCGTGATGGACCGCGCATGGTTGTACCGCGAGACAAATGGTGGTTCATCGGTGGAACAAGCGATGTCGACGGCGCGGACTTTATCAGCAAAGAAGGCGGTTTCGCCGCCGGGAAAATATACGAAGTGGTCTATCGTTCCCAGGATCCGCGGGTGGTGGGTATCGGCTTCGCCGCCGTGCGGGATTTCATGAGCTACGCCAAATACGAGCCATCCAGTCCGTTCAAGGTTAAATTTGGATTGGCGTTCGGCGTGTCGCAGACTGGTCGCTTTCTGCGCCATTTTCTGCATCAGGGTTTCAACAGGAACGAACGCGATCGCCAGGTATTCGACGGCATGTTTATTCACGCCGCTGGGGCAGGGCGCGGTAGTTTCAACCACCGCTTCGCTCAGCCCTCGCGAGATGGCCATCGCTTTTCGGCGTTCAACTATCCAACGGACTTATTTCCATTCACCAGCGCATCGCAGACGGATCCGGAAACCGGCGTCACGGCGGGACTATTGCCGAAGACCCATCTGCCGAAGATTTTCTATACCAATACGGGTTACGAATACTGGGCTCGCGCGGCGTCGCTGATCCATACGACGATCGACGGCAAGAAGGACATCGAACCGCTCTCGAACGAGCGCATCTATCACTTGGCGAGCGGGCAGCATTTCGTCGTGCCCTTCGCGCCGCGAGAAAAATTGCCGGGAAGCGATGCGTATCTCGGCAATCCGCTGGATTTTCTGGTGAATCTGCGTGCATTACTGCCACGGCTCGCCGATTGGGTTACAAAAGGCGATGAGCCGCCGGCGAGCGCCTATCCTCGCGTTGCGGAAGGTATGCTGGTAGAGCCAATGGCCCGAGGCCACGCCATATCCATGCGCTTTCCAAAGATGCCGGGTCTGTCGGCCGCACGGGTCATGCATGTCCCGCAACGCTTGGATTTCGGGTCGCGCTGGTCGCAAGGCATTATCGATCAAGAGCCGCCTAAACTCGGCAAGCCTTACGTCGCGCTGGTTCCGCAAGTGGACGAATTTGGCAACGAGCTGGGCGGCATTCGCAATGTCGAGATCGCGGCGCCGCTTGCCACCTATACGCCGTGGGCGTTACGGGTAGGCTTGCCCGGCGCCCAGGACGAGCTGCGGGATTTCTTTGGCAACTGGCTTCCGTTATCGAAAGAGGGCAATGCGCAAGATTCGCGCCCCCCTCTGAGCGCCCGTTATCAGGGCAAAAACGACTATCTTGACCAAGCGACACACGCCGCTAAGTACTTAACGAAAGAGGGCTATTTGCTCGAAGAGGATATTCCTAGAGTGCTCCATCGCGCAACTCAAACCTGGGATTGGGTTAATCGTTAACGTTTTCCTGTCTCGAGACGGTATTGTCCTTGCGGATCAGTTTTCTAGTGTTTACACTGAACTCAGCTTTTGGGGAGATTTCGCAATCCGATCCCCGGTCTTTTCCCCCAGGCTCCACCATTGAACATTTTTTTAATGCACCTTAGGCGTATCGATGAGAATCAGCATTTTCGGTTTAGGTTATGTAGGGGCGGTTTCCGCCGGTTGTTTGGCGGCCGATGGTCATACGGTTATCGGCGTCGATCCCAACGCCACCAAAGTCAAACTGATCAACGACGGCGTCACGCCGATCATTGAAAAAGACATCGGCGAGATCCTCGCGAAAGCCGTTGCGGAAAAGCGGCTGTGGGCGACGACTAACGTCGCCGAAGCGATCAACGATTCGGAACTTTCGATCGTCTGCGTTGGCACTCCGAGCGAGCGCAACGGCAGCCTCGATTTGCGCTACATTCGCAACTGCTGCGAAGAAATCGGCCACGCGCTGCGTAACAAGTCGAGTTGGCACAACGTCACCATCCGCAGCACAATTTTGCCAGGCACGATGCGCAACATCATCATTCCCATGCTGGAGGAATCCAGCGCTAAGAAAGCCGGCGTCGATTTCGGCATTTGCAACAACCCGGAATTCCTGCGCGAAGGTACGGCGGTGTTTGATTATCGCAATCCGCCCAAGACCGTCATCGGCGAGGTCGATACGCGCAGCGGCGATGTGCTCGCGGGGTTGTACGCACACCTGCAAGCGCCGTTGATTCGCACCTCGGTGGAAACGGCGGAGATGGTCAAGTATGTCGACAATGTTTGGCACGCGGTCAAGGTGGCATTTGCCAATGAAATCGGTAATATCTGCAAGCCGCTGAATATCGACAGCCACGAAGTGATGGGCATTTTCTGCCAGGATACCAAGCTCAACCTTTCGCCCTATTACCTCAAGCCGGGCTTCGCCTTCGGCGGTTCGTGCTTGCCGAAAGACCTGCGTGCGCTGTCTTACAAGGCGAAATCGCTGGATCTGGACTTGCCGCTCCTCGCCAGTGTGCTGCCGAGTAATGAATTGCAAGTGGATCGTGCATTCAAATTGATCACCGGTCAAAACGTTAAGAAAATTTCCGTGCTCGGTTTTTCCTTCAAAGAAGGCACCGATGACCTGCGTGAGAGCCCGGTCGTCGAATTGATCGAGCGCTTAATCGGGAAGGGCGCCGACCTGTGTTTATACGACAACAACGTTTCCCTCGCCGCCCTGACCGGCGCGAACCGCGACTACATCCTCAATCATATCCCGCACATCTCGCGCCTGATGGTCGATAACGCGGGCGCCGCGATCGATCATGGAGAACTGATCATCATCGGTAACAAGTCGCCGGAATTCGTTGAGTTAATCGAAAAGATTCCTGCCAACAAACACATCATCGATTTGGTGCGCATCACGAAAAGCGTTCGCCCGGTCGCGAATTACGAAGGGATTTGCTGGTAAGCGGCGTCCGTGGCGTGACGGCGGCGGCGATGAAATCCGTTTGCCTCGCAACGAATTTCCCGCACCCGATGAATCGGAGCGGGAAAATTCGCACCGACAACATTCTCAAAGAGCGCTACCGGGAAGTCGAGGTGATCCTTGCTGTTGTCGTTTTTGATACAATTTGATTTTCGCGAACATACGTGTAAATACCCATGACCTATGTCGTAACCGAAACTTGCATCAAATGTAAGTACACCGACTGTGTCGATGTGTGTCCTGTCGACTGTTTTCGCGAAGGGCCGAATTTTTTGGTAATCGAGCCGGACGAGTGTATCGACTGCACGCTGTGCGTCGCCGAGTGTCCGGTGGAAGCGATTTACGCGGAAGACGATGTGCCTGAAAACCAGCGTCATTACATTCAGTTGAACGCCGAATTGTCGCGCGAGTGGAAGCCCATCATTGAGCGCAAAGAAGCGCCGGCCGATGCCGACGAGTGGGCGAAGGTGAAAGAAAAAGCCCATCTGTTGGAGAAATAGCGCGCGGTTTGGTCACCTAAGTCTCATCGAATGTCTATCGAGCCCGGCTTGACCCTCAGCGTTGAGCCGGGCTCGAAACTCTTGCACGCCGCGTCCGCGGCGATTCTTGCGCGCGAGCGCGCGCCGAATTTGTCCGGCGTCGTTGTCATTGTTCCCAGCGTCTATCTCGTTCAGCCGATGCAACGGGCATTGCAGCGCGCGGCCAACGGTGTCACGCTGCTGCTGCCGGCCATCACCACGCTGGATCTTTGGGCCGAGACGGTACCGTTGCGCAAAACGCCGGCGCCGGACAGCCGCCGCCTGGCCTGGATCTACAGCGCGTTGCGCCGGGCCAATTGGTTTCTCGGCCTGGACTTATGGCAAGTGGCGGCGGAGATTCTCACGCTTATCGACGCCTGTTCGCGGCATGGCGTGACGTTGCCGGAGGATGCCGGCGATTTCCAACGAGTGGTGCGGCAAGCCCTGCGCGCAGCGGACAATCATGCCATCCAATTCGAAGCGCGGCTGGTGCATGAATTATGGCGCGCCCTGCAAGCAGACGGCGCGGAGATCGATCGCCATGGCGCCTACCGATTGCGTCTCGCGGAACTTGCTGGGCGCGCAGATGCGCATCTTTACGTGGTGGGTTTGGCGGAAATCACCGCGGCGGAAGAGCAGTTCTTGCAGCGCTACGCGCGGCATCAACCGGTGCATGTGTTACGCGCCGACGATACCGCGGGCGCCGCCTGCACGACGCTGTTTGCTTTGCTGCACGGCGCTTGGAACGATGATCAATCCGCACCCGTGTTAATGGCGCGGGCGATGGCGTTCGGTCAGCGAAATCGCGCCAGTCCGGCGGCGTCGCTGCGCATGTTCGCCGCGAAAAGCTTGGAACAAGAAGCGCAAGCCGTCGAGTTCACCGTTCGCCGCTGGCTGTACCAAGGCAAACGCACGATCGCCATCGTCGTACAAGATCGTTTGACGGCGCGTCGCGCGCGCGCGCGGTTGGAACGCGCGCAAATTCTCATTGCCGACGAAAGCGGCTGGACGTTGTCGACCACCACGGCGAGCAGTGTGGCCATGCGCTGGCTTGACCTCATCGCCGGCGATTTTTATTTCCGCGACCTGTTGGATTTTCTACGCTCGCCGTTCATTCTGCGGGATCTCGACGAAGCGCAGCGGCGCGCCGCTGGCGCTGAGTTGGAGACGCTATTGATCTGGGCGAACTACATCAGCGGATTGCATAAGCTGCGTTCCATTTTCGATCGCTCGGATTTACTGCCGGCCGCGTCGCGGCTCGCTGCTTCTCTGCTCGCAAGCGCCCAACTCTTCGGCCGCAAGCCACGCCCGCTATCCAGTTGGTTGCGCGCCTCACTCGAATGCTTGGAGCGGCTGGGCGCGACGTCCGCTTTGCGCCTGGATGCGGCCGGCATCGATTTATTGCGCTTAATGCAAACCCTGGCGATCGAATTGCAAGGGGACAACGAAATCTATAGCTTGAGCGAATGGCGCCGTTGGTTCGATCGTCAGTTGGAGGACGCCAGCTTCCGCGACACGGCCATAGCAAGCGCCGTGGTGCTAACTCACCTTGGGCTCACCGATGGCCGCACTTTTGACGGCGTGATCCTGCTCGGCGCCGATGCGGACCATCTGCCATCGCCTTCTAGTAACGGATTATTTAACGACGCGGTGCTGCGCCAACTTGGATTACCGAGCCGCGAAGCGCGCTGCGATTTGGAACGGCGGCGGCTCATGAATGTGCTCGCGCACTCGGGCACAGCGCTCATAACCTGGCAAGCGGCTAAGGGCAACGAGCCGAATCCGCCATCGTCCTATTGGGCGCGACTGATCGCTTTCCATCGCGTGGCCTACGGCGAAGCTTTGGCGGACACCGAACTTGAGCGCTTGCTCGATGCATTGCCAGCCACAGCCGATGGGGGGGGCATAGGCGTGCCGGCGATGCCTCACCCCAGCGCGCCCGCCCTCATCCCTGACACGCTGTCCGCCTACGACTACGGTAGCCTGATCGCCTGTCCCTACCAATTCTTCGTGCGGCGCATGCTGGCGTTACGCGAGCAGGACGAGGTGTTGGAGGCGATGGAAAAGAAAGACTATGGCGAGTTGGTGCATCGCATCTTGGCCGAATTCCATCAACGTTTTCCCGTCGTCGCCGCGTCGGATGACGCGATATTACTCGCGGCCCTGCGGGAGATCAGCGAGAAGATTTTCCAAGCCGCGCC
>JAYTGZ010000209.1:0-6094 GCA_043733025.1 Pseudomonadota bacterium
TTGACGATCAACCCGCTGCGTTGCACTCGCATGACCGGCAGCACCGCCTTCGTCATGTCGATCAACCCGAATACGTTAGTCTCGAACATCGCGCGCACCGCTTCGTCCTCGCCCTCTTCAATCGCCGCGAGATAGCCATAACCCGCGTTATTAACGAGCGCATCGATACGGCCAAACTTCAACTTCGTTGCCGCGACGGCTGCTTCGATTTGTGAGGGGCGAGTAACGTCCAGAGACAGGATAAGTACTCGATCAGCGTGACCTTCGGCGATATCCGCTACTTTCGACGCATCGCGCGCAGTCACGACGGCACGCCAGCCACGTGCCAACACGAGTTTGGCTAGTTCGCGACCGAATCCAGTAGAACAGCCAGTGATCAGCCAGACGGGATTGTCTCTATTCATCATATTTATAAATCCTATTCAAGAGGAGGTTCTGACGCGGGCGATCAGGCGTCTAGCCGGGTTACTTATTGGCCTTCCTGCCGGGCGCGGCAGGCGGAATATATCCCGACATCCGGCACAGTATCGCATCAATCGACTTACCGTCTTTGAATCGAATCGACCGACACGCAATTACATCGCCTCGGGCCGACAACTCAGATACGCCAACGCGCACTTTCGCAAGTGACAGACCCGTTGCAGCAGCAATTTCCGAATCGAGCCGCTCGCCATTGAGTTTTAAGTATTGCAAAATATCTTGCATTTGAATTCTTTCTTTTCATCAGTGATGAGTCATGCGCGTGTCGTCGCTCCTTCGCGTCATACCGCATATCGCCGAATAACGCCCATGCAATAAGTGGGCGTTTTGTATTTCGCGTGCATTGGCGTAGGCGTACAAGCAGGTCGAATGCACTACCGTCATGAAAATGCCGTGTAGGTAAATTTCGCGAGTGAAATTACCTACAATGTCCCTATATTTGGAACATGGGAATTCAACGAAACCGCAGAATCCCGCGTCTTTATTGGCTCCCCGACCAGGGCTCGAACCTGGGACCTGCGGATTAACAGTCTTATTCTGCATCCAAGCGAATCAAGCGCTTACAACTTAACTGCCTGATTCTATTAGTATCGTTTTGCCGCTTGTAATACCGTTTTGCCTAGTTTATCCTATTCACTGGATACATGGATACACCAGAGGCCAACGGATGAAAGATGTTCGGTTCACTAAAAACGGCATAGCCGCCCTGCCCTTGCCGGCGAGCGGCAATCAGGTCCTTTACCCCGATCCTGAGCAACCCCATCACTTTGTTCGCGTGACCACGGGCGGAGCGCGTTCGTTCGTGGTGGACAAGAACACCAAGCGCGGGCGTATCCGCATCACGCTCGGGACCGCAGGAACGGATTTTCTGACGACTGCACAATCTCGCGACCAGGCGCGCATTGCGCTCGGGCTTATTGCCGAAGGGCATACCGCCGACCAGATACGCACTCGCCTGGATCGCTCGCAGGACCGCATACCGAGCGGCGCCATGACGTTGAACGACGTGCTGGAGCAATACTTGATCGAACGGCGCCACAAGCTCGCGGAGCGCACCAGGCGCGATTATCTGAGCCTCATGGACACCTACCTGGCCGCCTGGAAAAACACGCCGCTGGAAGCCATTGACGAGGCTGCGATCGTGGCGAAATTTACTGCGATTAACTCGCCGTCGCGGGCGAATTACAGTTTTCGGCTGGTGCGCCTGTTGTTCAATTACGCAAAAAGCATACGCGATGACGAGGGCAAGCCTATTGTCGCCATCAATCCTGTCGCGGTGTTGTCGCAGCGGCGCGTATGGCATACCGAGAAACCTCGCCGCGAAGTGATCGACCTGGCCGCGCTCAAACCGTGGTGGGCGGCGGTGCAACAACTCGAGCCAGGCGAAGCCGAGCGCACCGGCGACGGACGCTTTGCCGAGGGCAGCGCCGCGCTGAACAGCAATGCGGATGCGGTGCGCGACTTCCTTGTGTTCCTGCTGCTGACCGGACTGAGGCGCAATGAGGCGGCGACACTCAAGTGGCAGGATGTGGATCTGCACAGCAAGATGTTCACCGTCAGCGTGCAGACGAAAAACCACGAGGCGCACTCGTTGCCGTTGTCGGACTATCTGTATTCGATGCTCACGCGGCGGCATGCCGATCCTCAGCGGACGGCGTATGTATTCGCCGGTGAAAACGGGCCGCTCGGTGAACCGAAGAAGCAGATAGCGAAGGTCGTCGCCGCATCGGGCGTGGCGTTTTCGTCGCACACCTTGCGCCGCACGTTCGCGAGCATCGCCGAATCGTTGGACATTCCGTATCTCGCGTTGAAACGCCTGCTGAACCACAAGGCGCAAGACGTGACGGGCAAGCACTACACGGTCATTGGCGTGGAGCGGCTGCGCGATCCGATGCAGCGCATCACCGACTTCATTTTGCGCGCGGCGGGCGAACGGGAGACGGCGGGCGTGGCGGAGATTAAGCAAAACAGAGTCACGTGATGGCCGGCAAAAAGCAGAAGCTCCGGCTGCCTAATTGGCGCGGACCGGAGAAAGGTGCGCCGCCGCCACGTTGGGGGGTTCCCGCGGCGCATCGCAACGAGCAATCCCATGCTGAGAACGAGCGGATCTTGTCCGTGCTGGAAACGGCGCACTCAGAGTGCAGCCCGAACGCCGCTCGTGCGGCCTTAAGGTGGTGCGCAGTATGCGAGATCCCAATGCCGCGATGGCTGGCAATGGCAGTATGCGAGGCGCTCGAAGCAAGCGATAAGGGCAAGCCGGGGGAGGACGTTTTCGGATTCGGCAATAAAAGGGCGCTTGCACAATGGCGGAAGACGTGGCTCGCCGCGCGCGATCGCACGATCCGAGAAAGCATCAATCACAGTTTCGAATGGTTCAAGAGTAGAGGCTATAACATCTCGACGGCAGAAATTATTAAGTCCCAAGCGCATCAACGCAAGATGTCAGTCAAAGCGGTCGAGAAGATTTACTACGCGCCGCCAAAATCACCTACTGAGACGACTAAGAAGTAGGTGGAAGGTTCGTGTCGATTTAGATAAATTCGTGTCACGTAATAAATTGAGCGTGGCACACAATGGAAAACAAGCAGAGCCGGTGGCTTCGCGACTACGAAGTTGAAGCCGCGAGCGGCGGTCGTTTTAAAAAACACATGCTGCGCAAAGATCGACTCGAAAATCAAAGATTCCCGTTTCACCGAGTTGGGCGCATGGTCTATTACGACTTGGCGGAACTCGACGCGACAGTTGAGGCAGCACGCTTCGGCGGGAAAGCGCAGCGCGCAGCGTGACCGCCCAAAAAAAAGCCACCCTGGCAGGCGGCTTCAGTAAGAACACACATCATCATCTTAGCAAGAGACTGCAACGCGGTAAAGGCTCGCCATGACCACCGCTATGTCAGTGGGCGAGCGGTTGGAGCTGGGCAAGGTAGTACGCCTGAATGCCAAGGTCGCAAAGGCTGAAGTTGCCGCCCTGGCAGCGCGGCGCCTGGCCGATGTCGAGGCGCAGCTTGCGGCAAAGTATTCAGCTAATCATGCCGCGTGGGCAGAGATCGCCGCCGCCGCAAAAAACGCAGTCGCCGAAGCCGATGCCAAGATTTCCGAGCATTGCGTCGCACTGGGGATTCGCTCCGAATTCCGGCCCGGCTTGAGCGTCTACTGGCACGACCGAGGCGAAAACGGCGACAACAAACGCCGCGCAGAGTTGCGCAGAGTTGCGCAGACAGCGATCGAATCTCGCGTCAAAACAGCGCAGGCGGAGATCGATCGTTGCATGGCGCGACAGCTGACCGATCTCGCCAAGGGTCTTATCACGTCCGACGAAGGGCGCGCGTTTCTTCTAACGATGCCGTCGATTGACCAGCTGGTACCGCCAATCATGCTGACGGCATTGGAAGAAACGAATCCAGCGAGGCTCGCGCAATGAGCGCCGACATCTACAAGATACACGAAAGGACCCGGCGTCTTGACGACGACGGTAATACCGTCGACCACGAGGGCGCATGCCCGGTGTGCGGTCGGTCGGACGGCTTTATCAATATCCGAAAACAGCAATGGGGCGGGTGCCGCAGGCATAAAGTCCGCTGGCTTATCGGCTTGAATGTGTATTCCGGCTGGATGCATCAAAACGAAGCGGACTGGCAAAAAAACGCCGACATGTTGAGCGGATGGCGAGAAGTAAAGCCCGTTTTTCCGCAGACGTACAAAGTCGATGATCCTTTTGTCGACGTGCAGGAGCAGCCATGAGCGCAGATACCTTGCTCTCGCGCCTCGAAAATGTCCGAAAAACCGGCGACAACAAATGGATTGCATGTTGCCCGGCACATCCTGATCGCACCCCGAGCTTGAGTATTCGCGAGGAGGCAGACGGACGAGTTTTGTTGAAAGATCACGCCGGGTGCACGGTCGAAGAGATCCTCGCAGCGGTCGACCTCTCGTGGGATGCCCTATTCCCGCCTCGCCCGCTCCCATCGCATAGCTCCCCGCCCCTGCGGCGACCCTGGATACCTAGCGACGTTTTCGAGATCGCCAGGCGCGAGATCGGCATCGTCGCAATCACTGCTTGCGACATGCACAAGGATAGGACCGTGACCGAGGCCGGTTACCAGCGCTTGTTCGTCGCGGTTCAGAGGCTCAACGACATCGCGGGGGCCGCCTATGGAAAATGATCGCAGCCGCGATGATGAAATTATTCGGCGTTTCGCTGGGCGCACGAAGCAGGAAGGCAACGGCGCCGATAAGGCGCCACAAACGCACGAGTGGCCGCCGTCGCTTGATCTCGAAGTGTTGGCAGAGCGCGAACCGGAAGCGCCGCGCTTCATCATGGCGGATTGGTTGCCGGAAGGATATGCGACCTTGTTTGCTGGGCATGGCGGGGTGGGAAAGTCGGCCATTGCTTTGCATCTGGCGGTATGCATGGCGGCAGGAATTCCGTTTTTCGGGATTCCGGTTGAGCGCCGGCGCGTGCTTTATCTGTCATGCGAAGATCGTGAAAAGGTGTTGCACTGGCGCTTGGCCCGAATCTGCAAGCATTTGGGGCTGGATATGGCTGGGCTTCGGGGATGGCTGGAAATAATCGACCTGGTAGGAAGCGACACGATCCTATGGTCACGTGATCCGCGCACCGGCTATTCGCTTACGGCCGCCTACGGCCGACTCGATGCGCGCATAAAACAGCACGATTCGGAAGTGCTTTTTGTTGACGGCGTTACCGACACATATGCCGGGAGCGAGGGTAACAAGGCGGAGGTCAAGGCTTTCGTCAATTCTCTACTGCGGCTTATTTCGCCAGAGCGCGGCGCCGTGCTGTTGATCGGCCACGTATCCAAACCTACGGCCATGGGCATCGGCGGGCCAACGACAGAAGGCTATTCGGGTACAACCGGCTGGCATAACGCCGCACGGGCGCGCTGGTACCTATACCCGGAAACTGAGGAAGGCGAGGAAGGCGGGCGGCACGATCGCACCGGCGGCCTGCTGATGCAGCTGCAGAAGTCGAATCTGGGCCGCATAGACCAGTCCCTCCGCTTTAGCTGGGACGACCAGGCGCACATGTTTCTAAGCAGCGGCGTCGCGGCGGAATCGTTGTTCGATCGCAACCACCGAGAACGGGCGGAGCGGCGGGGTATTCTGCAATCGTTCCGGGCCTGCGCGGCTCAAGTCCCACACATCATCGTTCCCACGGCCACGCAAGGGAAGCGAACCACCTACGGGGTGCTCGTATTGCGCGCAGAATTCCCCGCCAGTTTGAAGCAAGGCAAGCCATCAAGGGCGCGTTTCTGGCGTGGCCTTGAGGCGCTGAAACAGGAAGGCCTAGTCGCGGAACAAGAGTACATGCGGCCTGACAGGCATCGGGCTATTCAAATCGTATTGACGGAAAAAGGGCAGATGGAGTGCGGTGTATTCAACTAGCGCGAAATATCGAATAGACCGCAAATCCAACCAGAATAGTTGGTGTGAATACGGTTCATCCCGCGCCGGTAAAGGCGCGCAACACTGCGGTCTCATTTGCATGCGCTCTCAATCGAATATCCCGCACGACCCTATAAGTAGTCCCCCTAATAATAAGACCCCCTTTGCGGTCTTATTAGTAGGGGGTTATAGGGGGTTCCCCCCCCCCC